>DXBL01000158.1 GCA_019116555.1 Candidatus Pseudomonas excrementavium | reverse complement strand
CTGAAGAAGGAAGTGGATGACGAGGCGGAGGTGACCACCGAGGCGGGCACCACGGTCTGGTATATCAATTCGATCGAGTATGAGAAGAGCTGAGCAGTCCCTTGTCGTCGCGCCCCAGCCGGACCGGGGCTTAGCCGCCCCGGTTGATCAGCTTCATCGGGCTCTGGTTGACCACGGCGCGGGTGCCGAGGGCGCCGGCGAGGCCGATCAATAGGGCGCCGCCAAGGGGCACAAATACCCAGAGCAGATAGTGTGGCTCCCACTCCAGATCCAGGGCGTAGCGGTACAGCAGCCAAGTGATGAGCTCGGCGGCAACAATCGCCAGCAGACCGGCGAGCGCGCCGAGCAGACTGAATTCCAACCGGTTGGCCTGACGCAGCAGTTGTCGACGGGCACCCAGGGTACGCAGCAGTGCACCTTCGTACAGGCGCGTATCCAGTGTCGATTGCAGCGAGGCGAACAGCACGGTGAAGCCGGCCAGCAGCACGAACACCAGCACATACTCCACCGCCAGGGTGACCTGGTCGAGAATCTCGCGCAACTGGTCAAGGATGGCTTCGACTTCCAGCAGCGTCATGGCGGGGAAGGCGCGGGTCAGCTCGCGCAGCCCCTCGCGTTGTTCCGGCGGTAGATGAAAACTGGTCAGCAGGGTGCTCGGCATGCCGTTCAGGGCGCCGGGTGAAAATACCATATAGAAGTTGGGCGTGAAATTGTCCCAATTGACCTCGCGCACGCTGCTGACCTCGGCCTCCAGCGTGGTGCCGCTGATGACGAAGCTCAGCTGATCTCCCAGCTTCACGCCGAGGCTGTCCGCCAGTTCCGCCTCAATGGAAACGCGATGACCGTCGCTGGCCGGCAACTGATCCCACCACATGCCGTCACGCAGCAGGTTGTCCGGCGCCAGGTCCGCGGCCCAGGTCAGGCTCAGGTCACGGTTGATGGCGCGCTCGCCGGGACTGTCCTTGGTGACATGCTCGCGTACGGCGTCGCCATTGATGGCGGTCAGCCGACCCGGGGTCACCGGGTACAGCGGCGCGCTGCGCGCACCGATATCGGTCAGTGTCTGACGAAATGCCGGTTCTTCGGCGGGCAGGATATTCAACGCAAAATGATTGGGTGCGTCCTTCGGCAGCTGGGCCTGCCAGCTGTCCAGCAGTTCAGTGCGCAGGATGAAGATCACCACCATGGACATCAGGATCAGGCCGAAGGCGAGGATCTGGCCGGCAGCGGCGCTCGGCTGTTTCAGCAGTTGACCACTGCCCAGGCGCCAGGCCAGCCCGGCGTTGCGCAGGCGTTTGCCGCTGGCCTGTAACAGCAGCCAAGCGAGGCTGCCCAGCAGCAACGCGGCCAGCGCGCCGCCGAAGATCACGGCCAGGGTCATCGGCAGGTTGCCGGTGAATTGCCACATCAGCAGACTGAGGCCGCTCAAAGCCAGCCCATAGATCAACCAGGCGCTACCCGGCAACGGCGTCAGCTCGCGGCGCAATACCCGCAGCGGCGATACGCGACCCAACCGCAGCAGTGGCGGCAGTGCAAAACCGAACAGGCCAACCAGCCCGGTGGCGGCGCCGACCAACAGCGGCTTGAGCCCGGCCCGGGGTAGGTCCGGTGGTAGCAGTTCACGGAGCAGGTGCACCAGTCCCCATTGCATGAGCCAGCCGAGCAGCAGCCCGATCAGAGTGGCGACGATGCCCAGCCCCAGCAATTGGATGAGAAACAGCCGCAGGGTCCGGCGACGACTGGCACCCAGGCAGCGCAGCAGCGCGCTGGTGTCGTAATGTCGGCTGGCAAAACGGCTGGCGGACAGCGCGACGGCCACCCCGGCGAGCACCACCGCGGCGATACTGGCCAACCCCAGAAACTGATTGGCGCGCTCCAGCGCACTGCCGATCTGGCGGTTGTCATCGGCGACCGAGGTCAGCCGCTGATGATCTTCCAGGCGCGGTTCCAGCCATTGGCGATAGGCCTGCAGGTCCGCTTCGTTGCCACTGAGCAGCAGGCGATAGCGCACCCGGCTGCCAGGCTGCACCACCCGGGTCGCCTCCAGGTCGTCGAGGTTCATCAATATCCGCGGCGTAAGACTGTAGAAATCGCCGGCCCGGTCCGGCTCATGGGTCAGCAGGGCGGCGATCCGCAACTGGGCATAGCCGATTTCCAGTTGATCACCGATCTCCAGGCCAAGCACATTCAACAGGCGCGGCTCGATCCACAGGGTGCCGCTGTCCGGAATGCCGTCCGCCACCTGTTCGTCACCGAACTGTTGCTGACTGGTCCGCACCTCGCCGCGCAACGGATAGCCGGGGGCGACGGCCTTGATGCTGCTCAGCTGCATCTCGGTAGCACTTGAAGTTACGCTTGAAAAGTCAACCAGATCAGTATGTTGAAGATTGTTCTTGAGCGCCTCCTGAAGAAATTCCTCTGGCAGCGGATCGCGTGATGAGATGCGCATGTCGGCGCCCAGAAACTCCGCGGCGCGGGTGGCCATGCCGCGCTGCAGGCGGTCGGTGAAGAAGCTGATGGCGGTGCTGACAAGCACGGCAATCACCAGTGCCAGCAGCATGATGCGCAGTTCCCCGGCGCGCCATTCGCGCAGCAGCAGACGCGAAGCCAGTGGTAGATCGCGATTCATGCCTGGTCTTCCTTGAGGCGGCCGGCCTCCAGATGCAGGGCATATTCACAGCGCTGCGCCAGGCGCTCATCGTGGGTCACCATCACCAGGGTTGTGCCCTGTTCACGGTTGAGCTCGAACAACAGATCGGTGATGTGGGCACCGGTGACCGCGTCCAGGTTGCCGGTGGGCTCATCGGCAAACAGGATGGCGGGTTCGCAGGCGAAGGCGCGGGCAATGGCGACGCGCTGCTGCTCGCCGCCGGACAGCTGGCGGGGATAGTGGCGGGTGCGATGCCCCAGGCCCACCCGCTCCAGCAATTGCTGCGCACGTTGGGTGGCGTCCCGCCGGCCATCCAGTTCCAGCGGCAGCATGACATTTTCCAGGGCATTGAGGCTGTCGAGCAATTGGAAGGACTGGAACACGAAGCCGACCTGCTCGGCGCGCAGGGCAGCGCGTTGGTCTTCGTCCAGGGTGCCGAGGGACTGACTGGCCAGCAGCACCTCGCCGTGACTGGGCAGATCCAACCCGGCCAGCAGGCTCAGCAGGGTGGATTTTCCCGAGCCGGAAGCGCCCACGATCGCCACGCTGGCACCGCGCTGAATCTCCAGACTGACGTCGTCGAGGATAGTCAGCTTCGCTTCCGGGGCATCGACGACTTTGCTAAGGTGGCGGGCAATGATGACGCTGTCTGACATGGGAATCGGCCTTGATGAATGTCTGGAAGAAATGCGCTGCTTCAGTCCTGTTCTGCCTGCTGGCGCTGCCCGTGTCGGCGCAGAACATTCTGCTGGTCGGCGATAGTATCAGTGCCGCTTTCGGTCTGGAAATCGAGCAGGGCTGGGTCCGGCTGCTGGAGCAGCGCCTGGCAGAGGAGAATGAGCCTTACGAGGTGGTCAACGCGTCGGTCAGTGGCGACACCACCGCAGGCGGTCTGGCCCGGCTCCCGGCGCTGCTGCAGCAGGTTTCACCGGAGCTGGTGGTGATTGAACTGGGCGGCAATGATGGGCTGCGGGCACTGCCGGTAGCCAATATGCAACAGAATCTTTCGGCCATGGTTTCCCTGGCCCGGGAGGCGGGTGCGGATGTCATCCTGCTGGGCATGCGCATTCCGCCGAACTACGGTCCCCGTTATTCCGAGGCCTTCGAAAATGCCTTCGTCGAGGTGGCTGCCGAGCATGATGTACCCTTGGTGCCCTTCCTGCTGGAAGGCGCGGGCGGGGTGGAAGGCATGATGCAGAGCGATGGCGTGCATCCAACCGCTGCAGCCCAGCCGATTTTGCTGGATAATGCCTGGCCGGCCATCAAGCACTGGCTTGATGGCGTTTAATCGGTATGAGGAGCAGGTTGCGTGACGATGTCCTGGATTTCCAGACGGTGGTGTGTAGTGGAGCAGGATGAGCAACAGGACCTGTTCGTGGGAGATCCCTGGCATTTCCATCTGGTCGATATCAATCTACGGCTGGACGCGCCGCTGGAACGGTCGCTGTGCGGTGACCTGCTGCCTTCCCGGCCGGTCTATCGGGAGCTGACCCGCCAGTTGCTGAAGAACCTGTGCCCGCATTGCCGGGATGCCGCGCAGACATTGCGTGATACCGGGCGGCGGCCGGCAGCCCGCCGCGCAACCGGATTGCCGCCCATGGGCCAGCAGTTCGATCTGTATGCATCAGCGGGGAGTTGAATGAATGAGATACCTGCCTCGCAAGAGATGGTTCGGCGTGGGTGTACTATCCGCCTGCCTGGGCAGCGGCGCGCACGCCGCCGAGTTTCCCCTGGCGTCGCCTGAGCAACAGCTGGTCGGTTCGCTTCATGCGGTGGAGGCGGTGTACGAGGATACCTTCGCCGACCTCGGCGAGACCTATGGCTTCGGCTTTCTCGAAATGCAGGCAGCCAATCCCGGGGTCGATGCCTGGCTGCCGGGGGAGGGCACGTCGATACGCTTGCCTGGCCAATTCATTTTGCCCGACGCACCGCGCAGCGGCATCGTCATCAACCTGCCGGAATACCGTCTCTATCATTATCCGGCCGATGGCGGCAGGGTCAGCACCTGGCCCGTGGGTATCGGCCGGGAGGGTTGGTCCTCGCCCATTGGCCAGACGCGGGTGGCGCGCAAGGAGGCCAACCCGTCCTGGTACCCGCCGCAATCGATCCGCGAGGAGCACGCGGCCGCGGGTGATCCGCTGCCGGCGGTGGTACCGCCGGGGCCGGACAATCCCATGGGGCCATTCAAGATGAACCTGTCCATGAGCGGCTACGTCATTCATGGCACCAACAAGCTGTTCGGGATCGGCATGCGCGTCAGCCACGGCTGCTTTCGCATGAACAACGCGGACGTGACCGAGCTGTTTCCCCAGGTGGCCATTGGTACCGAGGTCACCATCGTCAATCAGCCCTACAAGTTGGGCGTGCAGGGCGGCAAGCTGTATCTGGAAGTGCACACACCGCTGGATGAGCATGGTTTTCCGTCGGCCCTGGACAAGCAGAAGGCGATTCAGGAGCTGCTGCAGGCGCACGGCGAACTGACCAGCGAATACCGGCTGGATTGGCAGAAGATCCGGGATATGGTGTTTGCCGAAGAGGGAATTCCGGCAGTGATCGGCGAGCCCTATCGTTTGCTCTGAGACGGGGCGGCCAAAGGCGTCCAACTGCCGTTGGACGCCTGGGCAAGCTTACTTGCGGCTCGCTCGCTCGAGCATGCGCAGGGCGCGCTCGTTGGCTTCATCAGCGGTCTGCTGGGCGCGCTGGGCCGCAGCCAGAGCCTCATCCGCCTTGCGGTTGGCTTCGTCAGCGGTGGATTGGGCACGGGCAGTGGCGTTCTCATTGGCGGACAGGCGAGTGCTGGTCTCTTCCTGATATTGGTTGCTGCTGCAGCCAACGGCGAGCAGACCTGCCAGCGACAAAGCCGAAAGTTTCAGTGCGATGTTCATCGTGATACCCCTTTGGTTGACGATAGTGTCGTTTTGCCGACCGATTCATATTAGCAGCTATGCCGACGAATGGAGATTGACTCGCGTCATAAACGGTGGCGGTTTGGTGATATTCAGCTCATTGACTGAGTGACCCGGCGGTTTGTTCCCACGGCCGCCTGGGTTAAGGTGATTCCACATTAAAAATACAAAAAAGGAACGCGCTTCATGCTGGGTTATCTGGGATTGTTTGCCGGGCTGGCACTGCTTATCTGGTTCGCACTCAGAGGGGTGAATATCTTTCTGGCGTCGGTGATCTGCGCTCTGGTAGTGGCCATTCCCAATGGCATACTCCTGTCTGCGGCGCTGCTTGAGCATTATCCCTTCGGCGCGCTGGGCGCCTTCACCTTCGCCGGCAAGTTCTTCCTGCTGTTCCTCTGTGGCGCCATCTTCGGTAAGGCCATGGCCACCAGCCAGGCGGCCAAGAGTATTGCCGTCGCCATCACCCGGGGATTGGGCGTCAAGCACACGTTGCTGGTTGGCATGGTGGTCTGCGCCTTGCTGACCTATGGCGGGGTGGTGGTTTTTGTGGTGGTGTTCACCATGTACCCGCTGGGGATTACCCTGATGCGCGAGGCCAACCTGCCGAAGCGGATCTGGTGTGCGGCCACCTCTGTCGGCGCCGGTACCTTCACCATGACCGCGTTGCCCGGTACCCCCTCGATTCACAACGTGATATCCGCCAGCGCGCTGGGTACCGATCTGTTCGCCGGGGGCTGGATTGGTATCTTCGCCGCAGTAGTGATGGCCGGTGTGGGCATGTGGTATGTCGAGCGGGAATGGCGGCTGGCCCGCGCCAAGGGCGAGGGCTTCGTCGAGAATGCCCAGGATCTGCGGATGGAACAGTTGATCGGCGACCCGAATGATGCACCGCCATGGGGGCTGGCATTGGTTCCGCTGCTGCTGGTGCTGGGCGTGATCATGCTGCCGCGGTTGATCCTGGGCATGGCGGACTGGTCGCAAACCGAAGGCATGTTCGCCACCATTCTGCGCTTCAGCGCTGCACAACCGATTATCTGGCCGAGTATTGCCCTGGTGATCGGCGCGCTGTCCTGTGGGGTGCTGTTCGTCAGCGCCCGGCGCAAGCTGGGTCAGGTGTTCGGTCAGGGGGCGGAAGACTCGGTCATGCCGTTGCTCAACACGGCCGCGGTGATCGGCTTCGGTGGCGTAGTGACCCAGACCGCCGGTTTCGGTGAGTTCGCCCAATGGATTCTGGGTGTCGACCTGCCGCCGCTGCTGTCGGTATTCACCTCGATCAGTACGCTGTCGGCGATCGTCGGTTCCTCTTCGGGCGGCCTGCAGATATTCATGCAGACCCTGGCGCCCAGCTATCTGGAAATGGGCATCCAACCGGAAATTCTCCACCGTATCGCCGCCATTGCCTCCGGTGGTCTGGATTCACTGCCCCATTGCGGGGCGGTGATCGCCACGTTCATGATCATGGGGCTGTCGCATCGGGAAGCCTACAAGGATATGTTCGTTGTTACCGTGGCGGTGCCGGTGATAGCCTGTTTGCTGTCCATTGCGCTGTTGATGGTTCTGGGGGTGGGTGTCACGCCCCCAGCCTGAAGCGTGCGGCAGCGGCGGAATCTTTTGTCGCTGCCGCAGGTCAATTGTGTTCAAACATCCACGATCCATTTTCAAGGAGACCGCCATGACCTCCGCTGCTCCGGTCCAGCACGACGCCGAAGGCAAGCAATTCTACATCGACGCCGAGGGCGGACGAGCCTATCTTGCCTATATGGATCTGGGCAAGCAGACCATGGATATCTATCGGACCTTCGTGCCAGACGCACTGCGCGGCCAAGGGCTGGCCGCCAGGCTGGCTGCCGAGGCGTTGAAGTATGCCGACGAGGAGGGCTATACGGTGATCCCGTCCTGCTCCTATGTCGAGCGCTACATGCAGGAGCATTCCGGCTGACATGAAAAACCCCGCCGCGGCGGGGTTTTTCATGCTTGCTTGTACAATCAGTGGCCGCGTTTACGGGCCTGCAGGGCATCGCCGATCTTCGCATGCATGCTGCGCACCGCCTGGACCGTGGTATCCCAATCGATGCAGGCGTCGGTGATGGAAACCCCATACTCCAGCTGGGACAGATCCTTGTTGATCGACTGATTGCCCCAGCCGATGTGGCTTTCGACCATCAGGCCGACGATGGAGTTATTCCCCTCGACGATCTGGTTGGCCACGTTATCCATGACCAGCGGCTGCAGCGCCGGATCCTTGTTGGAGTTGGCGTGGCTGCAGTCGATCATGATGTTGGGCTGGATGCCGGCCTTTTCCAGTTCCTTCTCGCAAAGCGCGACGCTGACCGAGTCGTAATTGGGTTTGCCGTTGCCGCCGCGCAACACCACATGGCCATAGGGGTTGCCGCGGGTGGTGACAATGGACACCTGGCCTTCATGGTTGATGCCCATGAAACGATGCGGGCTGGCGGTGGACTGCAGGGCGTTGATCGCCACGCCCAGGTTGCCGTCGGTGCCGTTCTTGAAGCCAACCGCCGAGGACAGGCCCGAGGCCAGTTCGCGGTGGGTCTGGGATTCGGTGGTGCGCGCGCCAATGGCCGACCAGGAAATCAGATCCTGCAGATACTGCGGCGAGATCGGATCCAGCGCCTCGGTGGCGGTGGGCAGGCCCATGTCGGTCAGATCGCACAGCAGCTGACGGCCGATGTGCAGACCATCCTCGATCTTGAACGAGTCATCCAGGTAGGGATCGTTGATCAAGCCCTTCCAGCCGACGGTGGTGCGCGGTTTCTCGAAATATACGCGCATCACCAGGTACAGGCTGTCACTGACTTCTTCAGCCAGCGCCTTCAGGCGGCGGGCATAATCCTTGGCGGCTTCGACGTCATGGATGGAGCAGGGTCCGATGACGATGAAGATGCGGTGATCCTTGCCATCCAGAATGTCACGAATGACCTGGCGGCTTTCCACGATGGTGGCCTGCGCAGCGTCGCTCATGGGGATCCTGGCCTTGAGTTGGGCAGGGGTAATCATCACTTCATTGGAAGCAACGTTCAGATCATTAATAGGTAAATCGGCCATCTTCCTTCCCAGCGTGTCTTTCGGCCACCAACCGGTCGGCCTGCTTGATAGTGGCCGACAGCTTAAAGCATGGACGGCGGCTGCGGCTACCCTGTCGGCAGGTGATTGCGCGATTGAGAGCCACCGGACTGCCCTGGACTGAGTGGCCGGATGGCTTTGTCGCCTTGCCGACTGTTGCCGGCCGCGTCCAGCGTTTACCATGGTCGGCCCTTCCGTGCATCGTTCAAACAAGAGGTAAGCATGCAACAGGCAAAACCACGTATCGGCATCATCGGCACCGGCGCCATCGGTGGCTTCTATGGGCTGATGCTGGCCCGCGCGGGCCACGATGTGCACTTTTTGCTGCGCAGTGAATATCCGGCGGTCCGGGAGCATGGCATTACTGTGGAAAGCCGCGTTCACGGCGAGCTGAATCTGCATCCGGTGCAGGCTTACGCGGATGTCGCCGACATGCCTGCCTGTGATTGGCTGCTGGTGGGCGCCAAGTCCACGTCCAACGAATCCCTGGCTCCCCTCATTGCCCACGCCGCAGCGCCGGCCGCGCGCGTGGTGCTGCTGCAGAACGGTCTGAACAATGAGCAGCAGTTGCGTGAGTTGCTACCGGCGGATCTGCATCTGATCGGCGGGCTGTGCTACGTATGCCTGTATCGCAAGGCGCCGGGTGTCGTGGTGCACCAGGACAACGGCATGATCGATCTGGCCTATCATTCGGGACCCGCTACGGATGACGAGCGTCAGGCGCTGATCGCCGCCGGCGCAGCCATGTTCCGCGAGGCGGGAATCAAGGCGCGGGAAATGGGTGGGCTGGACAGTGCCCGTTGGCAGAAGCTGATCTGGAATGCGCCCTTCAATGGCGTATCGGTCATTCTCAACGCCGGTACGCAGACGTTGCTGGCCAACGAGTCCAGCCGCCAGTTGATCAGGGAGCTGATGCAGGAAGTGGTGAATGCCGCCGAAGCCTGTGGCCACAGCATGCCCGAAGCGCTGGCGGACAAGCTGCTGATCGGCACGCAGCGCATCCCGGACTATCTGCCGAGCATGTACCACGACTGGCTGCATAAGCGGCCTATGGAGCTGGACGCGCTCTATGGCGAGGCCCTGAAGCTGGCGGCCGAGGCCGGTTGCAGCATGCCGCGCACCGAGGCGCTGCTGCAGATGCTGCAATTCATTCAGGCTGGCTATCTGGCAGAATAGGGGAGCCAATCCGGCGGGTTCACCTCGATGCCGGGTGAATCCGCTGCGCAGCAATGGACCAATGGTATCGTCAATCCTGTTCGCGCCCTTCCTTGTTGGGCTTTTTGGTCTAACATCAGGCGAGTATCTATGAATCTGGTTATAAACGGTTCATGATATCCGGCTTGATCCAACAGGAGGGGTATCTCGATGAAATTGCAGCAGCTTCGCTATATCTGGGAAGTGGCGCACCACGACCTCAACGTGTCCGCGACCGCCCAGAGCCTGTATACCTCCCAACCCGGGATCAGCAAGCAGATCCGCCTGCTCGAAGACGAGTTGGGCGTGGAGGTGTTTTCCCGCAGCGGCAAGCATCTGACCCGGATCACCCCGGCGGGCGAGAAGATCATCGAGACAGCAGGGGAGATCCTGCGCAAGTGTGAAAGCATCAAACAGATCGCCCAGGAGTTCAGTCATGAGCGCAAGGGTGTGCTGACGCTCTCCACCACCCATACCCAGGCCCGTTACGCCCTGCCACCGGTGATCAGTCGCTTCATGCAGCGATATCCCGATGTGGCGCTGCACATGCACCAGGGTACGCCCACCCAGATCAGCGAAATGGCGGTCAATGGCACCGCCGACTTCGCCATCGCCACCGAGGGGATGGAGCTGTTCAACGAACTGGTGATGATGCCGTGCTACCGCTGGAACCGCTGCGTGATCGTGCCCAAGGGACACCCGCTGACCGAGGTCGGCAAGCTCACCCTGGAGCTGCTCAGCGAACAGCCGCTGGTGACCTACGTGTTCGGTTTCACCGGTCGCTCCAAACTCGATGATGCCTTCAGCCATCAGGGGCTGACCCCCAAGGTGGTGTTCACCGCCGCCGATGCCGACGTGATCAAGACCTATGTGCGGCTGGGATTGGGTGTGGGCATCGTGGCAAAAATGGCAGTGGACCCGCAGATCGATGATGACCTGGTGGTGCTGGATGCGAGCCACCTGTTCGAATCGAGCGTGACGCACCTGGGCTTTCGCCGTGGCACCTTCCTGCGCGGCTTCATGTATGACTTCATCGAAGAATTTGCCCCACATCTGACCCGGGAGCGGATCGAGGAAGTGCTGCAGTGCCAGAGCAGGCAGGAAATCGAGGCGCTGTTTGCGGCGGTGGAGTTGCCGGTTTATTGAGTTGATGCAGACGGTCGGATGGATAAGCCGGAGCCTCCTACAATAGTGGGGCGCAGGGGGCTGTTTGTTGTGGGAGCGGCCTTGGCCGCGAACAGGCCAGCACCCTTATTTCTGTAGGAGCGCCGCCTCGGCGCGATGCTGGCCGCCAGGCCAGCCAAAACCCGCGCGCAATCAGTTCCTGGCGATCAGATTACCCGCATGCAGACCGCATTCCTTCTGGGTTGCCTCTTCCCACCACCAGCGGCCTTCACGTTCGTGCTGGTTGGGCAGGACGGGGCGGGTGCAGGGCTCGCAGCCAATGCTGACGAAGCCGCGCTCGTGCAGCTTGTTGTAGGGAATTTCCAGCATGCGGATGTAATTCCATACATCCTCGCTGCTGTAGTTGGCCAGCGGGTTGAACTTGATCAGTTGCTTGTCACCCGTGGAAAAGGCACCGTCAACCTCCACCACCGGCACATTGCTGCGAGTGCCGGGGCTCTGGTCCTTGCGCTGGCCGGTGATCCAGGCATCGACGGTGGCCAGCTTGCGGCGCAGCGGGGCGATCTTGCGGATGCCGCAGCACTCGCCATGCCCGCTTTCATAGAAGTCGAACAGACCCTTTTCCTTCACATAGGCTTCCAGCGCCTGCTGGTCGGGTGACAATACCTCCAGCTGGATGCCGTAGTGCTTGCGTACTTCCTCGAGGAAACGATAGGTTTCCGGATGCAGGCGGCCGGTGTCCAAGGTGAAGACCTTGAGGTTCGGGTTGATCTTCCAGGCCATGTCCAGCACGACGATGTCATCCGCGCCACTGAAGGACAGCCACAGATCATCGAAATGCTCGAAGGCCAGTTTCAGAATATCCTGCGGCGACTTGCTCGCATATTCCGCAGCCAGGGTTTCTACATCGAACAGATTGGTGGACATCAGGCTCTCCCGCAATGCGGCCCTGCATGCGGGCCATCTTTAATCGCGGCATTTTAACAAGCGCCGCTTAGCACTTCTGCTTTTATTTGGTTATAGTTTTATGCCCTTTGGCTATCAATCTCCGGTGTTCGGTCGGCTCGCCGTTGCGCCCCGCAAGCGGAGCCGGTAGATTGTTGCGCCAGTTCAATCACTGCTTCAGGAGTACTCTGTGGAAATCGCCTGCCTTGACCTCGAAGGTGTTCTGGTCCCCGAAATCTGGATTGCCTTTGCCGAGAAAACCGGTATCGCCGAACTGCGCGCGACCACCAGGGATATCCCGGACTACGACGTACTGATGAAGCAGCGCCTGCGCATTCTGGATGAGCATGGCCTGAAGTTGTCGGATATTCAGGAAGTGATCGGCACACTGGCGCCGCTGGAAGGCGCAGTGGAGTTCGTCAACTGGTTGCGCGAGCGCTTCCAGGTGGTGATCCTGTCCGATACCTTCTATGAGTTCTCCCAGCCGCTGATGCGCCAACTGGGCTTCCCGACTCTGCTGTGCCATAAGCTGGTCACCGATGACAGCGGCCGGGTAGTGGACTATCAACTGCGCCAGAAAGACCCCAAGCGCCAGTCGGTCATCGCGCTGAAGAGCCTGTACTATCGGGTGATTGCAGCTGGCGACTCCTACAATGACACCACCATGTTGGCCGAAGCCCATGCCGGCATCCTGTTCCATGCACCGGATAACGTCATCGCCGAGTTCCCGCAGTTTCCGGCGGTGCATACCTTCGAGGATCTGAAGAAGGAATTCATCAAGGCGTCGAATCGGCCGCTGAGCCTGTAACAGCGCGCTTGAAATCCCCGGGCCGGAACCAGTCACGTTGGTTCCGGCCTTTTGCATTTTACAGCTAACCTGAAAACCCCCTTCGATCCCGGAGACTCCTTCGTCCTCCGGGCTCGCCCGATAATGCCTCCAGCGTCACAGCCGGCGGTCTCGATGCGCCGGCCATAACAGGGGGCATGCATTCTTCTAGCTGGAGAACAGTGACTTCGGCAGCTACAACCAGGAGGATTTCTTCGGTGAACTGGCCGCCATGAGCCAGTACCGGGCCGATCCCGCGGTGATGGTTTGCAGCCCGGTCCCTGTATGGGAGACCGGGTTTTTTTTGAGTCCACTGCTTAAAATCTGCTGACGGCAAATAGCCTTCGACAGAGTCCGCTCAGTTGCAGCCCTACCATAGATATCGTGAATAGGTTGTTATGCGGGCTGCTTTCCATGGCCGAAGTGTCTCGCGAGTAAAGCGAGTACTCAATTCATGGATCTTCTCAGCAGCGATGGATGTTGAAAACATGTTTTTTGAAAAGCTTATTGCTGAGGCCCGGCACTGATCCCTTTGTATTTCTACCCTCTGTTTTTGTATTTGCTGAATACGGTAGGTCTATATATGACCATTGAGTCATTATTATTTTTTGTCTCTGCGCGGATCCACTGATGGGCCGGTAAAAAGGGATTCCTTATATGGTCAGTTCATGGCTACATTCATTTCCGAATGATTTCGCCAGATGGATTCTGGAAGCGATAAGAGGATTGCCCGGTTGTATCGAGGCATAAGAGCTCAGGGAGTTTCGCTGCGGCTGGGGGGCTTTCCGACGGCCCCATATAACATGTGATAGCGAGGCAACACGCCGTCAGTTAATAAAAATAAAGGTGGTATATGATTACGTGTAAATCTCAGTATGCAAACCTCAGAAAGTCTCTTTGTCTCATTTCTGCTGGCGCTGTAACGATAGTTGGCCTTACTGGTTGCCTAGGCGGTGGCGGTGGTGGCGATGGCCCGGCAGCTCGCACGGGGGTATTCACTGATAGTCCGGTGGCTGGATTGCGTTATCAAACTGACACCCAGGAAGGTATCACGGCAGCCGACGGCACCTTTCGGTATCGGGATGGTGAAACGGTGACCTTCCATCTGGGGGAGCTGCAACTTGGCAGTGCTACAGCAGCTGAGCAGTTGAGTCCTCTGGACCTGGTTGATGGCGCAGAGATTACCGATAGCAGGGTCACCAATATGTTGGTACTGCTGCAGAGTCTGGATGAAGACCGTGCGCTCAATAACGGTATTCAGATATCGGCGGCGATAGCCGATGCTGTGTCGTTATGGGCTGACTCCATCCTGTTCGATCAGGATCCTGCCAGCTTTGCCAGCAGCACCCCGATGCAGTCGCTGCTGGCTGATCTCAATGCCGCCGAGCCGCCGGTGTTTACCGAAAGCGATCCACGACCACGGGTATTGCGTAGCGCTGGGGATGCGCAGGCACATCTTGAGCGCACCTTGAGTGAGCGGCGTATTGTCAATACGAAGTATGGAAAGGTGGCAGGCTTCTCGCCGGATGATAATGCCTGGGCCTGGTACGGTATCCCCTATGCCAAACCGCCGATTGGCGATCTTCGCTGGAAGCCGCCTGTTGCACCAGATGCCTGGGAGGATGTGCGTGAAGCCACCGATTGGGGGGATCAATCAGCTCAGACGCCTTATCTTGAGGTATACGGTGAAGGGAGCATGAGTGAAGACAGTCTTTACCTGAATGTGGTGGTGCCCAAAGGCTACGACGGCGAGAAGCTGCCTGTCATGGTATGGTTGCACGGTGGTGGCTACGCGATCCTGACGGCTAACAGCTTGTCCTACAATCACACGGCGTTGCCCAGTGAGGGAGTGATCGTGGTAACCGTGAATCATCGCCTGGGGGCATTCGGCTACATGGCTCACCCAATGCTTAGCGCCGAGTCGGAGCATCGTTCTTCGGGGAATTACTCGCAACTGGACCAGATCGCGGCGCTTGAGTGGGTGCGTGACAATATCGAGGCGTTCGGGGGTGATCCAGCCAACGTAACCATCTTTGGACAGTCAGGCGGTGGGCTGAAGGTGATTTCACTGCTTAACTCGCCTCTTGCCGAGGGATTATTCCACAGGGCCATTATCATGAGTGCAGCGCCGCCACCTGATGATATCTCTCGCCCCATATACAACACGCTTGAACAGGAAGAGGCGGGTGGGATCGCTCTGGCAGAAGAGCTGGGTTTGCAGGATGCAGAGGAGGTATTGGCAGCCATGCGAGCAGTGCCCTGGGTGGATGTGGCCAACGCGGCCAGCGCTGCCGCAGGCTCTTTTGGAGTCGATTACTTCAAGCCCAATGTGGATGGTTGGTATGTGAAAACCGATATTCGCGAAAATGGCTTCCATAATGACGTACCGCTCATTATTGGCACGCCACGCGATGATGCGGCTTGGGTAGTCGAGGGGCTTAAGTGGTATCTGCCATTCTTGAAAGATAAGCATGAATCCGATGTGTTCGCCTATGTTTATGACCATGTTCCAGAAAATTGGGCGAACCGGGGAGTCGGTGCTTATCACGGCATTGATCTGACGTCAGTATTCGGTTATCCCAATACCTATTACAGCCACTACGTGCTGGGGCTGACCGGCCTACCAAACCCTACTGCCGATAATTACGCCGACAATTTGCCAGGCTGGGGGCCAGTGGATGAATCAGTCGCCGCCGACAGCATGTCCTTGTGGGCGCAATTTGCCAAAGCGGGCAACCCTACCACGCCAGAAATCACCTGGCCCGCCTACACTGACCAGGCTGAAGAGTTCATGTTGATGAATTACGACATGCAGGCTCAGGAGGGCTTGCTGAGCTTCTTCCCCTGATCACATATGACAGGATGTCCGACACGGCTGGTGCTGTGTCGGGCTTTGTAGGATCGCACAGGTTCCATGAGAGGTGTAGTTGCTGCTTTTGCGGGACGTTCAGGATAGGCCTTCGCGCCGCAGCAGTTCGCGCTTGCGCTCCACGCCCCAGCGGTAGCCGGAGAGCTCGCCACTGCGCCGCACGACCCGATGGCAGGGAATGGCGACGGCAATGTGGTTGGCCGCGCAGGCCTGGGCAACGGCGCGCGCGGCTTTGGGCGCACCGATGCGCTCGGCGATCTCGGCATAACTCACCCGGCTCCCCGCCGGGATCTCACGCAGCGCCTGCCAGACCCGTTGCTGGAAAGCGGTACCGCGCACATCCAGTGGCAGGTTCAGCCCGACGGCGGGCGCTTCGATGAAGCCCACCACCTGGGCGACCAGTTGTTCGAAGTCTTCATCGCCGCCGATCAGTTGGGCCCGGGAAAACTGGTCCTGCAGATCCCGCACCAGGCGCTCGGGGTCGTCACCCAGCAGGATGGCACAGATACCCTGGTGGCTTTGTGCGACCAGAATGGCACCCAGCGAGCATTGGCCGATGGCGAAGCGGATCACCGCACCGGCTCCGCCGGCGCGGTATTCCCTGGCGCGCATGCCCAGAACCTGCGCGGAGCTCTCGTAGAAGCGGCTGTTGGAGTTGAAGCCCGCGCCGTAGATCGCATCGGTGACGGTTCCGTTGGCGGTATTCAGCTCCTCCCGCAGCCTGTGTGCACGGTAGGCACTGGAATAGGCCTTGGGTGTCAGGCCGGTCTCGGCCTTGAAGACACGGTGAAAGTGCGAGTGGCTGAGACCGGCATGCGCGGCCAGTTCATCCAGCCTGGGTGGGGTTTGCGCTGATTCGATCAGGCGACAGGCTTGTGCGATCAGCGCACTGCGTTCCGCTGTCGCGGCGGTCCGGTCGCCCTGTACGCGGCGGCTCGGGCGGTAACCGGCGGCTTCGGCAGCGGTGGGTGAATGGAAGAACTCGACGTTTTCACGCTTGGGCAAACGGGCTGATGAGCTGGGGCGGCAATACACACCTGTGGTCCGTACGGCATAGACGAAATGTCCGTCGGCCCGGGCATCCCGGGCCTGCACGGCCTGCCAGCGTGCCTCGTCGGTATCATAGGCAGATAGCGTGGTGGTGTGAGCGTTCATGGCGTCATCTCTTGCTTCAGTATTGGCAGTCAGGTTACGCCAGCCTTCAATCGTGATAACTCCGATTCTTGCGGTTGAATTTTTCCTGCGCAAGGCCCTGGATCACGCTGTAGGCCCAGGCTTGCTGAGCCAGTCGGCTTCGTGATTCAGTAGCCATTGCTTGCGGTATAGTCCGCCGCCGTAGCCGGTAAGCGAGGCGTTGCTGCCGATCACCCGGTGACAGGGGACCACGATGCTGATGGGGTTTGCGCCGTTGGCCAGACCGACCGCACGGACCGCCGATGGCCGCCCGATCCGCAGCGCAAGGGCACCATAACTGAGCGGCTGGCCGGCCGGGATGCTACGCAATGCAGCCCATACCTGGCGCTGGAAATCGGTGCCGCCCAGAGCGACTTCCAGCGTGTCGATGACGCCGACCTCGCCCTCGAAATAGGCCTGCATGGCATGCGTGGCTGGTGATGCCAGGGTGGTTTCCCGCAGCGATATGGGCACCCCCTTGTATTGGCGGCGCAGCAGCAGATGCAGGCGGGCTTCGTAGTCCTGCCAGTCGATGGCCCGCAAGCGCTGTTGTGCGTCGGTGACGAGCAGCATCTGGCCAAGCGGGGTAGAGACCTTTTCCAGTTGAAAGTTGTGTGGCGTCATCACAGGCCTGCCTTGAGAAAGTGAGTTTCATACGCGCCGAGGTAGGGCGACACGTCAACGGTCAGCAACGCCATGGGCACCCGGTTCTATCTGCCGCGCAGGTGCCCGGTCGGCAGTGCCGTAGTGTACTTGACCTGGTTGAGGGTAAAACTGGACCTGATGCTTGCCACTACCGGGATCTGCGTCAGGCAATCCAGCAGCAGGATCTGATATTTGGCCAGGTCCTCGATCACCACACGCAGCATGAAATCCGCCTCGCCGCTCATGAGATAGCACTCCATGATTTCCGGTCGATTGGCGATGGCCTGGGTAAACACCTCGAGCGACTCCTTGTCCTGTTGCTTGAGCACGACGTGGACGAACACGTTGACTGCCAGCCCCAGTTTCAGCGGGTCGACCAGGGAAACCGAGCCCCGGAGCACTCCGTTCTGCTTCATCTCCGAGACCCGCCGCCAACAGGGTGAGGGAGACAGGCCTACCCGTTCCGCCAGCTCGGCATTGCTCAGTTCGGCGTTCTTCTGCAGCTCATCCAGGATGCGGAGGCTGGCTTCATCCAGCTCGACTTTGATCAAGGATAATATCTCCTGTTTTTATCTATAAGTGGGAAAGTCTATTCTGTATTCGTCTTTTCGTGGGATATCTAGATAATTAATTCCGCTGGCGCAAGGGTAGCATGATCTTTCGAAACCTGGATCGATACCCTGATGAATAGCTCAAGAACGTCTGCCCATTTGCCCCGCTCCCAACCGGTCCCTTTTGCCGGCGTCAGCACCCTGGTCTGGCTCGGAGTCATGGTTCTGCTCTGGGGGCTGAGCTGGCCCGCCACCAAGCTGGCGCTGGATTCGGTACCGCCGCTGTGGTTGGCCGCCATCCGCTTTGGCAGTGCCGCCCTGTGCCTGTTCATCCTGCTGGCGGTCCGTGGCTCACTCGTGCTGCCGCCGCGGGCGGACTGGCCCATCATTCTCAGTATCGGGCTGTTGCAGATGATGGTGTTCACCGGTCTGGGCATGATCGCCATGACCCATGTGGATACCAGTCGGGCGGTGTTGCTGGCTTACACCACACCGTTGTGGGGAGTGATTGCCGGTTGGCTGCTGTTTCGCGACACGCCCACTCGCTGGCAACTTCTTGCCCTTGCAATGGGCTTGGGTGGTATCGGCCTGATCTGCTCGCCCTGGGAGATGGATTGGTCCGCACCGGGCGTGGTGATGGGATCGGTGTTCCTTATCATCGCAGCCATCAGTTGGTCGCTGGTGATTCTGCATATCAGACGTCATCGCTGGACGGCATCGCCGCTGTCGCTCGCGCCCTGGCAGATGTTGCTGGCCACCGTGCCGCTGGCTTTGTTCGCTTCGCTCCTGGAGGGCTCGCCAACCGCGATAGCCTTTGACTGGAAGCTGTTGGAGTTGCTGTTCTTTATCGGCCCGGTGGCCACCTCGGCCTGCTTCGTCATTTCCGCCGAGCACGGGCGCCGCATCAGTACCTTTGCCATGTCCAACTTTACGCTGGGCGTGCCGTTGATCGGTATCCTGGCCTCGGTATTGTTGCTGGACAATCGGTTGTCGCTGCTCTTCGTTCTGGGTTTGTGCCTGATTGTCTGCGGCATGGTGCTGGCTGCCGCAGCGGCTGCCAACGCCGGTCGATCTGCGAGGCGCGGAACGACCGTGCAGGCCTGACCGTCGCTGTTGGCCATCTTCTTCAGGTAGTGCCACCGAGTTGAAACTGTTGACGGTTACCCCGGCCCGGTTTCCCACCGGCGATGAATTGAATGGGTTGTTCGGTTGAGTTGACTGACGGAGTAGGGCTGGATTGTCAGGCTTGATATCCCTGATAACGACAAGAGCAAAAGGACCTGAAGCTGGCGCCGCTCCCGCCATCGTCATCCTTCGCGCCCGCCCCGTCATCCTTCGTGAAGGCGAAGGATCCACCGGCCACTCCGAGTCAACCGGAGGCTCAGGCCTGGGCCAGGCTGTCCAGCAGCACCCGCACCTTAGTCAGGCTTTCCTGGTACTCGGCCTCCGCCTCGGAGTCGGCGACGATGGCGCCGCCACCCCAGCAGTACAGGCGGTCGTCCTGATGTATCAGGCTGCGGATGGCGATATTCAGGTCCATCTGCCCCTCGCAGCCGATATAGCCGATGCTGCCGCAGTACAGGCTGCGGCGTACTGGCTCGAGTTCTTCGATGATCTGCATGGCACGGATCTTTGGTGCACCGGTGATCGAGCCGCCGGGGAAGGCGCCGGCCAGCAGGTCCAGCGCGTCCATCTCCGGCTTCAGCGTGCCCCGCACGCTGCTGACCAGGTGATGCACATTGGGGTAGCTCTCGATGCTGAACAGCTCCGGCACGCGAACGCTGCCAAAGGCGCAGGCGCGGCCGAAGTCGTTGCGCAGCAGATCGACGATCATCAGGTTCTCCGCGCGGTCCTTGGGGCTGCCCTGCAGCTCCTCGGCCAGCGCCCGGTCCTGTTCCGGCGTAACGCCCCGCGGGCGTGTGCCCTTGATTGGCCGGGTTTCCGCCTGGCCATCCACCACCTTGAGAAAGCGCTCCGGCGACAGGCACAGCAGCGCCTGGCCGGGAAACTCCAGATAGGCGGCGAACGGCGTGGGGCAGGCCTGGCGCAGGCGCTGGTAGGCACTCAGCGGGTCGCCCTGGCAGGGCGCCGAGAAGCGTTGGGCCAGGTTGACCTGGTAGCAGTCGCCATCGCGGATGTAGCGCTGGATGCGCTCGAACGCCTGCAGGTAGGCCGATGGTGTCTGTTCCGCGCTGAACGGTTGCAGCAAGCCGAACGGGCCGGGTTGCGGCGCGGCGCCGGTCAGACGGGCGAGCAACTGCGCCTGCTCGCTTTTGTCGACAATCGGGTGGCAGACCAGCCAGCGCCGACACAACAGGTTGTCGCTGACCAGGCTCCAGCGGTAGATACCCATCTGCAGGCTGGGCAACTGGATATCGGCATGGGCCAGCGCCGGCATGTTTTCCAGCGCCCGGCCGAAGTCGTAGCTGATGAAGCCCAGCGCGCCGGCGCCGAACGGCAGTTGCAGGTGCTCGGGCCAGCGCGCCGGGCCCAGTTCGGCGAGGGCCTGGCGCAGACGTTCGATGGTCTGCCGGCCGGGCTCATCCGGCTGCGGCCGCAGCAGCGCCACAGGATCGGCGGCGAGGATGCTGTAGCGGCCCAGCGGATCGCCACTGGCGGCGGAGTCGAGCAGCACCGGGTGACCCAGGGCGCGAATGGCAAAAAGCCCTGGCAGCGGATCGGCCTGCCAGGGCAATTCGGTAATCTGGTAAGGGGTGGTCATGCGCTGGGTTCGGGCTCCGCCGGCGCTTCGTCCGCGCTGAGGAATACCGGTTTGCCGAAGTGCTTCTGGGAAAACGCCATGCGCTCCTCGACGGTTTCGGTCCTACCGGCTTTCTTCAGTTCAGCGATGTGCTTTTCCACCGTGTGGCAGCGGTGGGTCAGGCCGGCATCGTTGGCGATCTGGATGTTCAGGCCGGGGCGGGCGTTGAGTTCGAGGATCAGCGGGCCTTTCTTCTGGTCCAGCACCAGGTCCACGCCGATATAGCCCAGCCCGGACAGCTCGTAGCAGGCGGTGGCCAGGCGCATGAAACCGTCCCAGTCGGGCAACTGCACGCCGGCTACTTCGTTGGCGGTGTCCGGGTGCTTGCTGATCTTGTTGTTCAGCCAGGTGCCCTTGAGGGTGACGCCGGTGGTCAGGTCCACGCCGACGCCGATTGCGCCCTGGTGCAGGTTGGCCTTGCCGCCCGACTGGCGGGTCGGCAGGCGCAGCATGGCCATCACCGGGTAGCCCATGAGCACGATGATGCGGATATCCGGCACGCCCTCGTAGCTGATGCTTTTGAAGATCGGGTCGGGCTTGACCCGGTATTCGATCAACGCCCGGTCGCGGTGGCCGCCCAGGGAGTACAGCCCGGAGATGATGTTGGACAGGTGATGCTCGATCTCGTCGTGGCTGACGATCTTGCCGGATACGGTGCGGTAACGGCCCTCGTAGCGGTCACCGATGACCATGATGCCGTCACCGCCGGCACCCTGGGCCGGCTTGATGACGAAGTCCTTGTGGTTCTCCACCAGCTTGCTGAACTTGCCGATGTCCTTCTCGGTATCGATGATGCCGTACAGGTCGGGCACGTTGATATTGGCGGTGATGGCACGTTCCTTGGTCAGGATCTTGTCATCGACCACCGGGTACAGGTGGCGCTTGTTGTACTTCAGCACATAGTCCGCGTTGCGCCGATTGATGCCCATGACGCCATTGTCCCTGAGGGCTTTCCAGGTCTTCCAGAACATGCGGCTCTCCTCAACCCTGCTTGGTGAGCGCCTTGAAGCGCATCAGTTCGGTGAGGCGGTAGCCGCGGTAGCGACCCATGGCCAGCATGAAGCCCACCAGCACCAGCAGGATCGCCGGGAAGGTGAAGACGAAGTAGGTCAGCTCCGGAATGGTCATCAACATGTGCGACAGCGTGGCGGCGATCAGGGTACCCAGGGCGACCTTGAAGGAATGACCGCCACCGCGCTCTTCCCAGTTGATCGACAGGCGCTCGATGGTCATGGTCAGGATCACCATCGGGAACAGGGAGACCGACAGGGCGCGTTCGATGCCCAGCTTGTGACTGAACAGGCTGATCACTGCGATGATGATCACCACGAAGGTCAACACGATGGACAGGCGTGGCAGCATCTGCAGTTTCAGGTGTTCCAGATAAGAGCGTAGCGACAGGCCGAGCGCGGTGATCAGGGTGAACAGCACGATACCCCAGCCGACCTGGGTCTCGCGGAAGGCGAGGGCGATCAGTACAGGAGTGAAGGTGCCCAGGGTCTGGATGCCGATCAGGTTGCGCAGCACCAGGATCACCAGTACGCCGATCGGGATCATGATCATCACCTGATAGACCTGCTGCGCCTGCAGCGGCAGGCCGTACAGGGAATATTCCAGCAGCGCCGAGGGGCTGCTTTCGGTGGTCATCTTGGCCAGCCGCAGCGCATTCATTTCGCTGTTGTTGATGGTGAAGCCGACTCTGCCGTTACGACCTCCTTCCAGACTCAGCAATGGCGTGGTGCCGGTCCACCAGACCAGTCGGTTCTCGGGAATGCCCTGCTGGCCGGTTTCCGGATGGAAATACAGCCAACGCTCACCGTTATGGCTGCGCAGCCAGAGTTCCGGCTCCTGGTTGGGCGTGGCCTCCAGGCGGATGGTATGCACCAGCTCCAGTGGAATCCGCGCGTTGGACAACAACACATCGATTACCCGGGCCTTGTCCAGCGCGCTGGCCTGGCCGCCCAGCAACAGGCGGACATTGTCATCGGTGATGTCATTGACCCGGCGGATGGTTTCGCTGATGAAGGTTTCGATATCCGCCGAGTGCTGGCGGATCGGATTGATCAGAGCGTCGGCGGCAATCTGTTCCGGCCCGTCCAGGGGGATCGGCTGACGCGGCGCCGGCGGAGGGGCTTCGACGGGCTCGTTGCCATAGCGCTTGGTCAGCACCAGTCGGTAGTACAAGGTCTGTGAACCACCGGCCCGGCGCGCGGACCAGGTGACCCGGCGGTTGCCGTTCTGTTGATTGACGCTGACGCCGTAATTGTTGGAGATGAAGCTTTCGTTGAGGCTGATGAATTCCTGGTTCAGCGGCGGAATGAACAGCTGCGCCTTGACCGGTACACCGCTGCTGGCTTGGAACTCGATTTTCGCATCCAGGCTCCAGATGTCATCTGTTTCATCTTCCCGTACTGGAATATCAAGTACATATATCTGGTAGCCGGTAATCAACAGACCCAGACTGACCATCAGGGCAATCAGGATTTTCAGATGCGTATTGATCGATTGCATAGTGTTCTCAGCAGCAGTTTCGGACAGCTGCTCCATTCCCTGGATGTGATGGAAAAGGCAGCGTTAGGCAGGCGGAATAGTAGCATGCCAAGCAGACCGGCACCCAGAGGATAAGTTCCCCCGGATTGTTTTCCCAAAAACAGATGGATCTGGTGGATTGTTGACAATCTGTGTTTTGAGCAGGCATTATCTCCCCATAAATCGAAACCTGATTCACAAATACCAATAAGGTTGTCAACAATTGGCCGAATCTGACCACGCAATTCCTGCTGCAACGCTGTCCGACGGTGCCTTCCAGCGTCTGCAGACAGCTATTGTCAAAGGCGAGATCCCGCCGGGCACGCGCATCAGCGAGCAGTTTCTGTCTACCACCTTCGGTATCAGCCGCGGCCCGTTGCGTGAGGCCATTCGCCGTCTCGAGGGTCGCCGCCTGGTGGTACGCATACCCCACGCCGGCGTGCGGGTGGTGTCGCTGAGCTATGAAGAACTGATCGAGCTGTACCATGTGCGCGAGGCGCTGGAAGGCATGGCCTGCCGGTTGGCGGCGCAGAACATGAGCGATGAAGAGATCGCCAATCTGCGCGATATTCTCGACACCCACGAACGCCACGCCGGGCTGCAGGCCAACCAGTCCTACTACCAGCAGGAAGGGGATCTGGATATCCACTTCGTGATCATCCAGGGCAGCAAGAACAAGACCCTCAGCGACATGCTCTGTGGTGACCTCTATCACCTGGTGCGCATGTACCGCTACAAGTTCTCATCCACGCCCAAGCGTCCGCAGAAGGCGTTTGCCGAACACCATCGAATTATTGAAGCCATCGCTGATCGCGATGGGGAACTCGCGGAAATGCTGATGCGCCGTCATATCAGCGCATCTCGCCGCAACATCGAGCGTCGCATGCTGGAACAGCGTGACGCTACTACATCCTCAGGAGGGAGTACCCAATGAACAAGACCCCTGGTCAGCGTTTCCGTGATGCGATCGCCGAAGAAAGCCCATTGCAGGTGATCGGTGCAATCAATGCCAACCACGCCCTGTTGGCCAAGCGTGCCGGCTTCAAGGCCATCTATCTGTCCGGTGGTGGTGTGGCAGCGGGCTCGCTGGGTCTGCCTGATCTGGGTATCAACACTCTGGAAGATGTGCTGATCGATGTGCGTCGGATTACCGACGTATGCGATCTGCCGCTGCTGGTGGATATCGATACCGGTTTCGGTCCCAGCGCCTTCAATATCGAGCGCACGGTCAAGAGTCTGATCAAGGCCGGCGCCGCTGCTGCGCATATTGAGGACCAGGTAGGTGCCAAGCGCTGTGGCCACCGCCCGGGCAAGGAAATCGTCTCCACCGAGGAGATGGCGGATCGCGTCAAGGCGGCTGCCGATGCGAGGACCGATCCGAATTTCTTCCTGATCGCTCGCACCGATGCCATCCAGGCCGAAGGTGTGGACGCGGCACTGGAGCGCTGCAAGCGCTACGTCGAGGCCGGCGCTGATGCTATCTTCGCTGAAGCGGCCTACGACCTGCCGACCTACGAACGCTTCGTCAAGGAGCTGAACGTGCCGGTGCTGGCCAATATCACCGAATTCGGTGCGACGCCGCTGTTCACCCGCGAAGAGCTGGCTTCCGTTGGGGTCGCTATCCAGCTGTACCCGCTGTCGGCCTTCCGCGCTGCGAACAAGGCCGCTGAGAATGTCTACAACGCCATTCGTACCGAAGGCCATCAGCAGAATGTAATCGACAGCATGCAGACTCGTGCCGAGCTGTATGACCGCATCGGCTACCACGCCTTTGAAAACAAGCTCGACGCGCTGTTTGCCGCTGGCAAGAAGTGACATTACAAAGACAATAAGCACCCGACCGGGTCCAAGTGAGGAGAACGCCATGAGCGCCAACGAATCGACCACCCCGACTTTCAAGCCGAAGAAGTCCGTTGCCCTGAGCGGCACCGCAGCTGGTAATACCGCGCTCTGTACCGTGGGTCGCAGCGGTAATGACCTGCACTACCGTGGTTACGACATTCTGGATATTGCTACCACTTGTGAGTTTGAGGAAATCGCCCACCTGCTGGTACATGGCAAGCTGCCGACCGCGGCCGAACTGGCTGCCTACAAGGCCAAACTGAAAGCCCTGCGCGGCCTGCCTGCGGCAGTGATGACCGCCCTGGAGCAACTGCCGCCGTCCGCCCACCCGATGGACGTGATGCGCACCGGCGTGTCGGTACTCGGCTGCCTGACTCCGGAGAAGGACGATCACAACCACCCCGGCGCCCGTGACATTGCGGACAAACTGATGGCCTCCCTGGGCTCCATGTTGCTGTACTGGTACCACTACAGCCACAACGGCAAATGCATCGATGTGGAAACCGATGACGACTCCATCGGTGGTCACTTCCTGCACCTGCTGCACGGCGAGAAGCCCCGCGACTCCTGGGTGCGCGCCATGCACACTTCGCTGAACCTGTATGCCGAACACGAATTCAACGCCTCCACCTTTACCAGCCGGGTGATCGCCGGTACCGGTTCGGATATGTATTCCTCCATCGCTGGCGCCATCGGTGCCCTGCGTGGTCCGAAGCACGGTGGTGCCAACGAAGTCGCCTTCGAAATCCAGAAGCGCTACGACAACCCCGAAGAGGCCGAGGCCGATATCCGCGAGCGGGTAGGGCGCAAGGAAGTTGTGATTGGCTTCGGTCACCCGGTCTATACCGTCTCCGATCCGCGCAACGAAGTGATCAAGAAGGTGGCGCTGGAGCTGTCCGAGGAGCAGGGCAACAAGAAGATGTACGACATCGCCGAGCGCCTGGAAAGCGTGATGTGGGAAGCCAAGAAGATGTTCCCCAATCTCGATTGGTTCAGCGCGGTCAGCTACCACATGATGGGCGTACCTACCGCGATGTTCACCCCGCTGTTCGTCATCGCCCGTACTGCCGGCTGGTCGGCGCACGTGATCGAACAGCGCGTCGACGGCAAGATCATTCGTCCGAGCGCCAACTATGTGGGGCCGGAAGATCTGCAGTTCGTGGCGTTGAAGGATCGTAAGTAAGTTTTAAAGGCCTCCCCCTCTCCCAACCCCTCTCCCGCAAGGGGAGAGGGGCTTGAGCCAGTGCACCGGACGAACCCTGCTGCACGGACTGCTCCCTCTCCCTCGACGGGAGAGGGCTGGGGAGAGGGTGAGCCACGCGCAACCAGACACAGGCACAAGCATGAACACCCAATACCGTGAAAACCTGCCAGGCACCGACCTGGACTATTACAACGCCCCCGCCGCCGTGGATTCCATCCAGTCCGGCGCCTGGGCCAAATTGCCATATACCTCCCGGGTACTGGCCGAGCAGTTGGTGCGCCGCTGCGAGCCGGAGAAACTCACCGCCTCGCTGGAACAGCTGATCCACCGCAAGCGCGACCTGGATTTCCCTTGGTACCCGGCGCGGGTGGTCTGCCATGACATTCTCGGCCAGACCGCATTGGTGGACCTGGCTGGTCTGCGCGATGCCATCGCCGAGGCCGGTGGTGATCCAGCCAAGGTCAACCCAGTGGTGCCGACTCAACTGATTGTCGACCACTCGCTGGCCGTCGAGCATGCCGGCTTCGAGGCGGATGCCTTCGAGAAGAACCGCGCCATCGAGGATCGCCGCAACGAGGA
>DXBL01000157.1 GCA_019116555.1 Candidatus Pseudomonas excrementavium | reverse complement strand
CTGCTCGCCATTGCGGTCACTGGCCAGGACCTGGCCGGGTTTGAAGTTCTGCTGCAGCATGCCGCCGATCAGGCTGGTGGCCATGTTGCCGGCGCCAATGAATCCGATGGTCGGAGCGGTCATCTGAAATCATCCTTCGAAGGGGGAGTGGAGTAGTCGCGGGCACCGAACAGGGCGCTGCCGATACGGACGATGGTGGCGCCTTCCTGCACCGCTTCGGTGAGGTCGTCGCTCATGCCCATGGACAGGGTGTCCAGCGGCAGGTCCAGGTTGGCCATGGCCTCACGCAGGGCCTGCAATGGCGCGCGCCGTCCGGCGCTGTCGGCGGCCGGGGCGGGAATGGCCATCAGCCCGCGCAGCTGCAGATTCGGTAGCGCCGCAACGGCATCGGCCAGCTGCGGCAGCTCGGCCAGGGTGACACCGGACTTGCTGGCCTCGCCACTGATATTGACCTGCAGGCAGATGTTCAACGGCGGCAACTGCGCCGGGCGCTGCTCTGACAGCCGCTGGGCGATCTTCAGCCGGTCAACGCTGTGCACCCAGTCGAAATGCTCGGCAATGGCGCGGGTCTTGTTCGACTGGATGGGACCGATGAAATGCCAGACCAGCGGCAGATCCTGCAACTGGTCGATCTTGTCCAGGGCTTCCTGCAGGTAATTTTCACCGATATGGGTCAGTCCGGCAGCCCAGGCATCGCGAATCGCACTGGCTGGTCGGGTCTTGCTCACGGCCATCAGGGTAATGCTCTGGGGGTCGCGCTCAATAGTGTGCGCTGCACGCGAAATGCGTTCACGAACGTTTGCAATATTCTCTGCTATCGTGGACATTACGGACGTTATTTACCTTGCCAATGGAATTGACCTGCACGCCATTCTACATGCTTGCCGGTTGCAATGGGGAACCCTATGGATATAACCGAGCTGTTAGCCTTCAGCGCCAAACAGGGCGCGTCGGACTTACACCTGTCGGCCGGACTGCCGCCCATGATTCGAGTGGATGGCGATGTGCGCCGGATCAACATACCGGCACTGGAACACAAGCAGGTTCATGCGCTGATCTATGACATCATGAACGATCGCCAGCGCAAGGATTTCGAGGAGTTTCTCGAAACCGACTTCTCCTTCGAGGTGCCCGGCGTGGCCCGCTTCCGGGTCAACGCCTTTAACCAGAACCGCGGCGCCGGCGCGGTATTCCGGACCATTCCCTCCAAGGTGCTGACCATGGAAGAGCTGGGCATGGGCGACGTGTTCAAGAAGATCGCCGATGTACCCCGCGGATTGGTACTGGTCACCGGGCCGACCGGCTCGGGCAAGTCCACTACCCTGGCGGCGATGATCGATCATCTGAACTGCAACAAGTACCAGCACATTCTCACCATCGAAGACCCGATCGAATTCGTTCACGAATCGAAGAAGTGCCTGGTCAACCAGCGCGAAGTGCACCGCGATACCCATGGCTTTTCCGAAGCCCTGCGCTCGGCCCTGCGCGAAGACCCGGATATCATCCTGGTGGGTGAGATGCGCGACCTGGAAACCATCCGCCTGGCGCTGACCGCGGCAGAGACCGGTCACCTGGTATTCGGCACCCTGCACACCACCTCGGCGGCCAAGACCATCGACCGGGTGGTCGACGTATTTCCCGGCGAGGAAAAGGCCATGGTCCGCTCGATGCTCTCCGAATCGCTGCAGGCGGTGATCTCCCAGACCCTGCTGAAGAAAATCGGCGGTGGCCGGGTGGCGGCCCACGAGATCATGATCGGCACTCCGGCGATCCGCAACCTGATCCGCGAGGACAAGGTGGCGCAGATGTACTCGGCGATCCAGACCGGCGGCAATATCGGCATGCAGACGCTGGATATGTGCCTGAAAAACCTGGTATCCCGCGGGCTGGTTACCCGGGAAGCGGCGCGCGAAAAGGCCAAGGCGGGCGAAAGCCTCTGACAGACAGCTGACGGGCGCGGGATGCGCCCCGAGACGAGGACATTATGGAGTTTGAAAAACTGCTGCGACTGATGGTCGAGAAGGGCGCTTCCGACCTGTTCATCACCGCTGGTGTGGCGCCGAGCATGAAGGTGCACGGCAAGATCCTGCCGGTGACCAAGACCGCCCTGTCGCCGGAACAGACCCGGGAAACCGTGCTGGGCGTGATGTCCGAGGCCCAGCGCCGGGAATTCGCCGAGAACAAGGAATGCAACTTCGCCATCAGCGCCCGCGGTATCGGCCGCTTCCGGGTCAGCGCATTCTACCAGCGCAACCTGGTGGGCATGGTGCTGCGCCGGATCGAGGTGAATATCCCGACCATGGAAGAACTGCGGCTGCCGGAAATCCTCAAGCAGCTGTCGATGACCAAGCGTGGCCTGGTGATCTTCGTCGGCGCTACCGGTACCGGCAAGTCCACTTCGCTGGCGTCGATGATCGGCTACCGCAACAAGAACTCCAGCGGGCATATCATCTCCATCGAAGACCCGATCGAATTCATTCACCAGCACCAGAACTGCATCGTCACCCAGCGCGAGGTCGGTATCGATACCGACAGCTTCGAGGTGGCGCTGAAAAACACCCTGCGCCAGGCGCCGGATGTGATCCTGATCGGTGAGGTGCGCACCCGCGAGACCATGGACCACGCGGTGGCCTTCGCCGAGACCGGGCACCTGTGTCTGGCCACGCTGCATGCCAACAACGCCAACCAGGCGCTGGACCGCATCATCCATTTCTTCCCCACCGAGATGCACCAGCAGGTGTGGATGGACCTGTCACTCAACCTCAAGGCCATCGTCGCCCAGCAACTGATTCCGACCCCGGACGGCAAGGGCCGCCGCGCCGCCATCGAGGTGTTGCTCAATACCCCGCTGGCTGCCGACATGATCCGCAAGGGCGAGGTGCACGAGCTCAAGCCGCTGATGGCG
>DXBL01000156.1 GCA_019116555.1 Candidatus Pseudomonas excrementavium | reverse complement strand
CAGGAAGATGTAAGTCAGCGCTTCCACAGCGCCGTAGTCACCTTCCAGATCTTCCAACTCGCTGATATAGGCGAACAGCAGATCCAGACCCACGATGATCAACGCCACCGTCAGCACGCTGAAAAAAATCGATTTGCCGATATGGCGGTCAAGCAGTCGCATGCTGGCCTCCCGCTGGGGCATTGGGTGCGGTCAGGGCACGGAAGTTGAGCAACGCACCGATGGCCAGGAACAGACCATGGACCCACCACAGCCCCAGCGCTGCCGGGGTCTTGCCGGCCTCCATCCAGCCGCGGGCGCTGACCAGCAATGCCAGGTAGGCCATATACAGCATGATCGCCGGCAGCAGTTTGAGAAAGCGACCCTGACGGGGGTTGACCCGGGCCAGCGGTACCGCGAAGAACGCTACGATAGGCACCAGCAGCGGAATCGCCAGGCGCCACTGCAGCTCAGCGCGATCCTTCAGATCCGTGCTGTCCAGCAGCCGTGACGAAGGCATTGCCTCGCGGTCGGTCACCTCGGTGACCACCTCCGGTTTGGGCAGCAGTACGCCATAGGTATCGTACTGGATGGTCCGAAAATCCGCCGCACCGGGACGACCGTCATAACGGTAGCCATTCTGCAACACCAGATAGCGGCTGCCATCGGCATTCATCTGCTGTCGGCCGGTCTCGGCCACCAGCACACCGACACTGGCATCCTCGCCCGAGCCAGTGCTTTCGGCGATAAAGACGGTTTCCAACTCGGTGCGGTCATCCGACAACCCACCGGCGTAGGTCACCCGCTGGCCGCTGCCCAGCGCCTGGAAGCGGCCAGCGGCCAGGGTGTCGAACTCGGTCATGGCATCCTGCTCATTGAACAGTTGCTGGGTCTTGAGTACGCCGGCCGGCGCCACCCACAGACTCAGCCAGGCTACCAGCAATGCCACCAGCAATGCCGGGCCCTGGGTGTAGGCGAGGATCTTGCGGTCACTGACGCCGGTCGCCGACAGCACGGCCATCTCGCTGTCCAGATACATCCGCCCGTAGGCCAGCAGGATGCCGAGGAACATGCCCAGCGGCAGGATCAATACGACGAAACCCGGCAGGCGATACCCCATGATCATGAACAGCACACCCGGGTCCAACTGCCCGGCCGCGGCCTGGGCCAGGTACTTGATGAAGCGCCCGCTCATGATGATCAGCAGCAGCACACCACTGACGGCCGCAAGCGTGGTCAGTACCTCACGGCTGAGGTATCGGAATATGATCACATTGGTTTCCTTGATTCCGGGGGCTTTAAGGGCTCTCGGGAATAGGCCAGAATGCAGCTACAGCGTGACTGTCTGCAGTTGTTCGGCCAGCGTCGGCACGATGCCGGTCATAATGGGCTGCATTATCGGTCAATCCACACGATTTGTCTTGGGGAGCACCATGGAGTTCAACGTCAAACACGGCGCACCGGAAACCATCAAAACCGGTTGCCTGGTCGTCAGCATCAACGAAGCACGCACCCTCACCGGCACCGCCGCCCACCTCGACAGCGTCTGCGGCGGCCAGCTCAGTGCTGCCGTCAAGCGTGGCGACATCACCGGCAAATCGGGGCAGACCCTGATGCTGTTCGCCCTGCCCGGCATCAGCGCCCAGCGGGTATTGCTGATCGGCAGCGGCAAGAAGCCTGAGTTGAGCGATCGTGACTATCGCAAGCTGCTGCAGAAAACCGTGGCCATTCTCAAGGATGGCGGCGCTACCGACGCCCTGCTCACCCTCGGCGAATTGCCGGTCCAGGGCCGGGACCTGTACTCCCGCGCACGCCTGGCGGTAGAGACCATTCGCGAAAGCCTGTATCAGTTCGACCAGTACAAGAGCAAGAAAGCCGACAAGCCACGCTTGAAGAAATGCGTCCTCTGGTCCGCCGACAAGGCCGATGCCAATGCGCTCAAGCAGGCCATCGCCCATGGCCAGGCCATCAGCGACGGCACCGACCTGACCCGCACCCTGGGCAATCTGCCCGGCAATGTCTGCACCCCGACCTACCTCGCCAAGGAAGCCAAAGCGCTGGCCAAGCAGTTCAAGGGCACCGAAGTGGAAGTGCTGGAAGAAAAGGACATGCAGGCGCTGGGCATGGGCTCGCTGCTGTCGGTCAGCGCCGGCAGCGCCGAACCGGCCAAGCTGATCCGCCTGAGCTATCAGGGCGCGGATGCCAAGGCCCAGCCCCATGTACTGGTCGGCAAGGGCATCACCTTCGACACTGGCGGCATCAGCCTCAAGCCCGGCTCCGGCATGGATGAGATGAAATACGACATGTGCGGCGCAGCCACCGTGCTGGGTGTGTTCAAGGCCGTCGTCAGCCTGCAGCTGCCGATCAACCTGACCATTCTGATCGCCTCCGCCGAGAACATGCCCAGCGGCACCGCCACCAAGCCGGGTGACATCGTCACCAGCATGTCCGGCCAGACCATCGAGATTCTCAACACAGATGCCGAAGGCCGTCTGGTACTGTGCGATGCGCTGACCTATGCCGAGCGCTTCAAGCCGGCTAGCGTGGTGGATATCGCCACCCTGACCGGCGCCTGCGTAGTCGCCCTGGGTGCGCACACCACTGGCGTGATGGGGAACAATGACGAGCTGATCGACCAACTGCTCGACGCCGGTAAACAGGCTGATGACCGCGGCTGGCCGCTGCCGCTGTTCGATGAGTACCAGGAGCAGCTGGACAGCCCGTTCGCCGACATCGCCAATATCGGCGGACCCAAGGCCGGTACCATTACCGCAGCCTGTTTCCTGTCGCGCTTCACCAAGGCTTACCGCTGGGCGCACCTGGATATCGCCGGCACCGCCTGGACCAGCGGCGGCAAGGACAAGGGCGCTACCGGCCGGCCGGTACCGTTG
>DXBL01000155.1 GCA_019116555.1 Candidatus Pseudomonas excrementavium | reverse complement strand
CAATCGCTGCTGATGACCGACTCTGCGGTGCGTGGCAGCAGACCCATGGCGGTCAGCCGTTCATAGCGCTGTTGGCGCAGCACATCCCAGCCTTCCTGGTAGGTGTCGGCGTATTTTTCCACATAGGCTTCTGGCGCATGATGGGGCGCATGCACGGCCTGGAACGCCAGGTAGGCGAAAAACGGCTTGTCACTATCCGGTTCGCTGCTCAGATATTCGATCAGCTTGTCGGCATAGTAGAACGAGGAATAGAAGTCATCCGGCAGATTGATAGGCTGCCCATCTTCAACCCAGGTCGCGGTGCCCGCAGGCAGGTAATGCTTGGCTTCCCAGTTGTCGGCCCCGCTTTCGAGCAGGGCAACCGAACGATCGAAGCCCCTGGCGCTGGGTAAGCTCTCCGGCCGTGAGCCCAGGTGCCATTTGCCGGCCATGTAGGTGCGATAACCGGCATCCTGCAGCAGGGTCGGCAAGGTCACGGCCTGGTCGTTGAGCCAGGTTTCGTAGCCGGGCTGGCCCTTCTGATTGTCGGCCATGATCTCCTTCATGTTGCCCATGCCGACCTTGTGGCTGGTAACGCCGGTCATCAGCATCGCCCGGGTCGGCGAGCAGGTGGCGGCCACATTGAAGTTGCTGAATTGCAGACCCTCGGCGGCCAGCGCATCGATGTTCGGCGTGCTGATCTCACCGCCATAAACACCGGGATCGGAAAATCCCATGTCGTCGGCGACGATCAGCAGAATATTGGGGCGGGGATCCGCCTGGCCGGATAACGGCATGAACAATGCCGGAACACCCAGTAGCAGGGCCAAGAGGGGAAGTCTGAACATGGCGCGCGATCTCATTTGTCGTTGTTGTTATCGGTAAAAGCAACCTCCTTGACTGTATAGAGCAATTACTCTACTTTGTAAAGAAAGCGCTCAGCGGATAACCGCCACTCCTTGATAAATGCTCCAACGCAAGTCCAAAAACAACAGCAACTGGAGAAAGAAGATGCTCAAGACCAAAGCACGGCTCTACGGCGTTGCTTTCAGCATGCTGGCAACCGGGGCAGCAGGCCAGGGCCTCAGCCAGTCGGAGATCGACCAGCTGGGAGCCAACCTGACGCCCATCGGCGCGGAGAAGGCCGGCAATGCTGACGGCAGCATCCCCGAGTGGACCGGCGGGTTGCCGACCGATGCCGGGCAACCACTGCCCAATCACTTTCTGGAAAACCCGTTCCAGGATGAACAACCCGCATTCGAGATTACCGCGAGCAACTATCAGCAATATCGGGACAAGCTGACCCCGGGACAGGTGGCCCTGTTCGAGCGATATCCCAAAACCTTCCGCATGCCGATCTATCAATCCAGGCGCACGGTGGGTTATCCGCAGTCAGTCTACGATCAGGTCAAGCAGACCGCCGGTCAGGCCCGGGTACTCAATGGCGGCGACGGTGTGGAGAACGTCAGGCCGGGCTCGTCCTTTATCTTCCCGATACCCAAGTCCGGCGGTGAAGTGATCTGGAACCACATGACCCGCTACCAGCTGAACGCGCATCGCTGGTATATGCAGGCCATGCCGCAAACCAACGGTTCATATACCTTGATCAAGATCGAGGAGAATATCGGTTACCCGGAACAGATGCCGGACATCGACCCCGCAACCATGCCCAATACCCTGCTGTTCTTCAAACAGCAGATAAACGCACCCGCAAGGCTGGCCGGTAATGTGCTGCTGGTTCACGACACCTTGGATCAGTTGAAGGAACCACGCATGGCCTGGGTCTACAATGCGGGGCAGCGGCGGGTGCGCCGGGCTCCGCAGGTGTCCTACGATGGCCCCGGCAGCGCCTCCGATGGCATGCGTACGGTAGACAACTTCTCCATGTATAACGGCGCGCCTGACCGTTATAACTGGAAGCTGGTGGGCAAGAAGGAAATCTACATCCCGTACAACTCCGCCAAGCTGACCACACCCGGCCTGAAGTACGCCGACGTGCTCCACGCCGGACACGTCAACCCGGAACACACTCGCTTCGAACTGCATCGGGTGTGGGAAATTCAAGGCAACGTGAAGGAAGGCCAGCGGCATATCTACAGCCAACGCAACTTCTTCGTCGACGAGGATTCATGGATGATCGGCCTGGCGGATCACTACGACGGCCGGGGCGCGCTGTGGCGTGTGGCCGAAGGGCATATCAGCTTCAATTACCAGTACCGGATTCCCGGTTATGCATTGGAAACCCTGTACGACATCATGGCCGGTCGCTACATCGCCCTCGGCATGTACACCGAGGAAAGCTCTGCTCCCCAACTCGACGGCACACCACCAACCTACAATCAATTCACCCCTGCCGCCCTGCGAGCTGCAGGAGTGCGCTGATTTGCCGGGCTGGTATTCACCACCAGATCATCCGCCGACTTGCTAGAATAGCTCCTTTCTTTCCGGGATCGGTCATATGGATATCAGTCTGGCTCGCACCTTTCTGGAGATCGTCCGCTGCGGCAGCTTTGTCGCCGCGGCCGATCGGCTGCATGTCACCCAGGCTGCGATCACCTCGCGCATCCAGAGTCTGGAAAGCCAGCTCAACTGCACCCTGTTCATCCGCAACCGCTCCGGCGCGCGGCTGACGGTCGACGGCGAGGCGTTCATCACCCATGCCACGCAGATGATCCAGGCCTGGGACAATGCCCAGCGTGATCTGCCGCTCCTCAAGGGCTTCAGCGATGTGCTGCACATCGGTGGCGAGGCCAGCCTGTGCACGCCGCTGATCCTGGACTGGGTGCGCGCGCTGCGCCGGGAGATACCGGAACATTCGGTGCGCGCCGAGATCGGCGACAGCAGCACGCTGATGCAGCGAGTCGAGCAGGGCTCGCTGGACGCGGCACTGGTGTATCAGCCCGAATATCTGCCCGGCCTGCAGGTGGAAGAACTGCTTGAGGAAAAGCTGATCCAGGTCAGCCTGCCCGGTCAGCCCGAGCCCTACGTCTATATCGACTGGGGCGAAGGTTTCCGGCGCCAGCACGACGCCGCCCTGCCCGACAAGGCCCGCGCCCCGGTCGCCTTCAATCTCGGCCCGCTGGCGTTGCAATACATCCTTGAAGCCGGCGGCTCGGGCTACTTCCGCAGCCGGGTCGTCCAGAGCTATGTGGACAATGGATTACTGGAGCCGGTCAGCATGGCGCCGGAGTTCAGTTTCCCTACTTACCTGGTGTATTCCCGCCAGCGGGAATCCGCCATTCTCGACCATGCGTTGAAACTGCTGCGTACCCTCGCCCATACCACCCAGGATTGGTCCCAGCGCTGGGATCCGATGATCTGA
>DXBL01000154.1 GCA_019116555.1 Candidatus Pseudomonas excrementavium | reverse complement strand
CCGGGCCGGGATGATCGTGAATATGACATCTACAGCCTGGGTGCCGATGGCCGCCCCGGTGGCACCGATGCCAACGCCGATATCGGCAACTGGAACGTGGAAGATCCCGAGCGTAGCAACTGATCATGGGTAATTGGCACCACCGCCAACCGCACCGGATATCTTCGCGTATCGAGCGGGCCCAGCGTGGTTTCACGCTGATGGAGCTGCTGGTGGTGCTGGTGCTGATCGGCATCGTAGCGGGGTTGGCCAGCCTGTCCATCGGTGATGGCGCCGAGCGCAAGCTGCGCTCCGAAACCGAGCGGCTGGCTGCGACCCTGAGCCTGGCGCGGGACGAATTGCTGATCACTGGCCAGTCGGACCGTGCCCTGGGGTTGCGGCGCGATGGCTACAGCTTTCTGGAGCTGGTGATGCTGGATGACAGTACCCGCGAATGGCGGCCTCTGGTCGATCCGCAACTGGGGCCCAGACAGTTCACCCAGGGGTTGATCGAACTGGAGCTGGAACTGGATGGAGAGCGCACGCCGCTGCCCCAGACCCGGGGCTGGGAGCCGCATATCCGGCTGGGCAATACCGGCGAGATGACGCCGGCACTGATCACCCTGCGGGTGCCCGGCAAGGACCTGGTGCGGCATATGAGAATCGGGCTGGAAGGCCGTGTCGAGGTGCTGGATGCCATCCCCCAGAACTAGGCGTGAGGCCGGTTTTACCCTGCTCGAAGTGCTGGTGGCATTGACCATCCTGGCGGTGGCGCTGGCGGCGCTGGTCAAGACCGGGGCGGACCATGCGCGCAATACCGCCTACCTGCAGGAGCGCACCCTGGCGCACTGGGCCGGACAGAACCTGCTGACCGAATATCAGACCGGCATGCGCGCCGTTGCCGAAGGCGGGCGCACCGGTGAGGTGACCATGGGGCCCTATCGCTTCGGCTTCGAGGTGGAAATGAGCGATTACACGGCGCAGTCACCCTTTCCGCTGCCGGCGGTGAAGCGGGTGGATGTGCGGCTGTGGCTGGCCGACCGTGGCGAAGACGCGCAGCGCGCCACCGCCAGCGCGTTTGTGCTGCCATGAAGCCGCGCCAGACGGGTTTCACCCTGCTGGAAATGCTCATCGCCATGGCGGTGTTCGCGGTCATGAGCGTGGTGGCCTACCAGGGTTTGCGTGCGGTCCTGGATGCGGACTACATCACCCGCGAGCAGGGGCAACACCTGGCAGACCTGCAGGTGACCCTGAGTGTGCTGGAGCGTGATCTGGCTCAGGTGGTGGATGTCACCGTGCGTGACGAATTCGGCGACCCCTTGCCGCCCCTGCGTTTGCGCCCCGGTGCCGATGAGCATCTGCTGGAACTGGTGCGGGCCGGCGCTGGCGGCGAGCAGCGTCTGCGCCGCACCGCCTGGCAGATCACCGACCGGGGGCTGGAGCGCCGGTTGTGGCCGGGGGTGGATATAGTGGATACCGAGGCCATGCGCATCCGGCCTTTCGCTGAGCTGGCGGATGAAGAGCGCCTGCTCGGTGCCAGCAGCGCCTTTGTCTTCATCGTGCGCACACCCTCGGGGCTGGAGCGGGTCGATGCCTGGCCGCTGGCGGATGCCGACCCCGAGGCGGGCGGCTTGCCGGTGGCGGTGGAAGTGGTCCTGGATCTGCCCGGTCTGGGCGAGATACGCCGGATGATGGCGGTGGGCTTATGATGTCCCGGCAGCGACAACAAGGGGTGGCGCTGATCACCGCGCTGCTGGTAATGGCGCTGGCGGTGGTCGCCGCGGTGGGTATGGCGATGCGTGGTCAGGCCGATATCCGGCGTACGTCGGCGGTGTTCGAGCGGGACTTCTCGCGTCAGGTGGCGATCGGCGCGGAGAACATGGTGTTGCAGTTGCTGGAGCGGGCCAAGGGCCCGGAAGATCTGTTGTGGGATACCTGCCGCTCGCCGGTTCTGCCCTTTGAGGTCGATGGCGTGCGGCTGGAAGCCACCCTGGATGACATGCGCTGTCGCTATAACCTCAATGCGTTGGCCGGGGCCGATGAAATCGAGCAGGGCCATTTCGCCCGGCTGGTGGATCAGGTCGGTCAGCAGAGCGGGGCCCAGATGCCGGCCGGAGCGCAGCTGGCCATGGCGGTGAGCGACTGGATGAACCCGGAAACGGATGACCCCGCATACCGGCTGGAGACACCGGCTCGGGTCTCGGGCAACCGACCCATGGTACTGGCATCCGAGCTCAACAGCGTCACCGGGATGACGGCCGAAGCCTGGCAGGCGCTGTCGCCCTTCGTGACGGCATATCCCGGTACGGCCAGCCCGATCGACACGGAGCGCAGCCACGAACTGATGCAGGAAATCTTCGCTGACCGGGCTGCCGGCGAGAATGCGCCCTGGTACATGCGCCTGCAGATCATGGCGGAATTCGCCGAGCGGCGGTTCTATCAATGCACCTTGCTGGATGCACCCAATGGAAAAGTGGTTCTCAGAGAACAGACGGCCTGCGAGCCATGACCGGTGTTAATCGACGGATGAAAACATGCTGATAGTGCTACTGCCCGATTTGCCGGGCATCGAGACGCTGGAACCCGCCCGCCTGCAATGGTGGCGCACCGGGCGTGATGGCACGCTGGAAGAGTCGGGCCAGGACAGCCTGTCCCAGCTGCGCAGCCGCTTTCCCACGGAGCGGCTGCGCGCCCTGGCGCCCGCCACCACGGTGAACCTGTACCGTGTCGCTATCCCGGTGCGCCGGGCCGCGGCCGCCCGCGCCGCGCTGCCCTTTGCCCTGGAAGACCAGCTCGGTCAGGAGCTGGAGGAACTGCATCTGGTGGCGGGCCCGCGCCGCGCCGATGGCCGCTATGCCGCCGCGGTTACCGAACAGCGCCATATGCAGGCCTGGCTGGAAGATTGCCAGGACGCCGGCTGGCGCCTGGAAGCGCTGCTGCCCCAGGCCAGTCTGCATGATGAGGCGGCGCCTGACGTGGGGCTGTATGTCCAGCGCTCGCCATGGCCAGCGGGAGACGACCAGGCGCTGGTCACCAGCGCTGATCAGGAACCGGTGCTGATCGAGACCGGCATGCTCGGCTTCTGGCTCAAGCAGCGGCTGGCGCAGCTGGATGAAGAGCAGCGGGTGCTGCAGTTGCAGGGTTTCCAGCTGACCGAGCTGGGGCTGTCGGATGCGGATGCCCAGGTGCGTCAAGTTGAACCGCTGGCAACATTGGAGGCGGCGCTCAAACGCGCCCAGCAACCGGCACGCGCGCTGAACCTGCTGGTCGGGCCCTACGCCAACGGCATGGCCACACCGCCCTGGCGCAAGCTGCGGCCGGTCATGGTCGCGGCCGGTGTGCTGCTCGCGGTGGTGGTCGGCCAGCTGGCGCTCGAAGGTATGGCCCTGTCCGGCGAACGCGAACGGCTGCTGGCTGAAATCGATCAATTGTTTGACCGTACCTTGCCCAACAGTCGGCGGGTCGATCCGGTGACCCAGTTCCGCCAGGCGCTGGCCGGGGGGGATGCGCAGGCCGGGCAGAACGGTACCGGGAGTCTGTTGTACGAGGTGTTGGCAGCAGTGGGCGAGGGCGATCCCGGCAGGATCAGGCAGTTCCGGGCGACCCCGACCGACGTCGAGCTGGAGCTGCAGCTGCCTTCCTTCGCCGAGCTGGAAGGCATCCGCGCCAAGCTGGCAGCCGGCCCCGGATTGAGCGAGACACTGCAAGGTGCTGATTCGGGCACCGATGGCGTGACTGCCCGGCTGCGAGTAGAAGGAGGTGGATCATGAATGCCTGGTGGGCGGGATTGGCCCCGCGGGAACGGATCGTCCTGGCTGGTGGCGCGGTGCTGTTATTTGTCCTGGTGCTCTGGCTGTTGATCTGGGAACCGCTGGCGCAGAAGCGTGAACAGTTGCGGGCGGATATCAGCGCGCTGTCGGCGGACCTGAGCTGGATGCAGCAGGTGGCAGGACAGGTCAAGCGCCAGGCGGCCCAGCAGAGTCGGCCGGGCACTGGCGCAGCCGCAGGTGGCTCGGTACTGACGCTGGTGGAAGTCTCCGCCAGCGCTGCCGGCATCCGCGAGACCATGGAGCGAGTGCAACCCGAAGGGCAGGGTGCGCGCCTCTGGTTCAGCGAAACGAGTTTCGACAGGCTGCTGCTGTGGCTGGCGGAGCTGGAACAGCGCCACGGCTTGCAGGTCAGCCAGCTGGCGGTGGATGCGGGAGCGGCGCCGGGGCAGGTATCGGCCCGGGTCAAGGTGGAGCCGCGGCCATGATCAAACGCTGGAATATCAAGGCCATGGTGGCCTGCGCGCTGCTGTTGTATCTGCTGGCCCTGTTGTGGAATATGCCGGCGGCTTTCGTCTGGAAGCGCCTGGAAGGACAGCTGCCCTCCGCTGTCACCCTGCATGGGCTGACCGGTACCCTGTGGTCCGGGCAGGTGGCGCGGATGGAAGTGGATGGGGTCGATCAGGGTCGGCTCAGCTGGGACTGGTTGCCGTCCCGGCTGCTCAGTGGTCAAGTAGGTCTCGATCTGCTCTGGCAGCCGCGCAACGGCAAGGTCAATGCCCAACTGAATGCCGGGCTGGGCTCGCTGACCCTCACCGATATCCATGGCACGCTCGATGCCGCCAGCATGGCGGCGATCAACAATGCACCCTTCGTGCTGCGCGGCGCCTGGCTGCTGGATGTGCCGGAGCTGACGCTGGAGCATTTCGAGTCGGTTGCGGCTGCCAATGGCCGGCTGGTGTGGCAGGATGCGGCCGGTGGTTTGCCCCAGGCGATGCCCTTCGGGCATTTGAGCGCAACATTGGGGAATGCGGATGGCTGGCTGACCCTGGATCTGCAGGATCAGGGCGGGCCGCTTGGGCTGAAAGGGGATGCGCGCTGGCGACCAGGCCAGCCGATGAAGCTCGACGTGCAGTTGCAGGCACGGGCGGATGCCGAGCCCATGCTGGCCGAGGGGCTGAGCCTGCTCGGTCGACCGAACCCGCAAGGCTGGGTGAGCTGGCGGGCGCAATTACAGTGAAACGGAACATCGCCATGACGGCAGAGGAATTTCGATGCGTTTATGTGTAGTGCTATTGCTGGTGGCCGGCCTGGCCGGGTGTGCGAGTACAGGTTCGCAGCAGCGTCATGAAGAAGGCTTGATCGATGCCCGGGCGAAGATCAGCATGGGCCGTTGCGATACCAAGCTGGTCGCCGATCTGCGCCGGCACAAGGCGCCGGAACTGGAGCAGCAGGCTGCCTATGTCTGCCTGCAGCAAGGCGAAGTGGTGGCGGTGGAGACCTTGCTCGAGGATTATCAGAAACGCCATGTTGAGCCACCTTATCCGGACTATTCCGCCTATCTGATGACCCTGGCGCAACTCGCGCGGTTCGAGATGACCACCGATGATGATGCGCTGCGGCTGAAGGAGGGTCGTAAGGTCCATGCGCGATTCGCCGACTTCGTTCGCCGCTACCCCGAGTCCGACTACCGCACCGAGGTCGCCCCGCACCTGCACGAGCTGCTGGAGGAAATGGCCGGAGCTGAATACCGACTCGCCATGCAGGCGGTGGAAGCGGGCGACCGGCAAACTGCCGAGCAGCGCATGGGTTATATAGCTCGCTATTACTCTCACACCGAATCCGGTAGGGAAGCCAACGCCTGGCTGGATCGCACGCGGGAGGAGTGATGCTACCCCGAGCGTTGAAAGGTTTTGCCCGGCTCGTCAATAGCGCATGACATTTTTATCCGGGTTTTTTTAGCGATTTTTAAGAGATTGGCGCTTGACATTGTGCACAGCGGAAGGGCGCGGGCGCCAGCAGTGGATAAAACCCCAGCATAACTACCTGAAATATCACGCTTGTTTGTAACTTGTTGATTTTAATAGAAAAAATTGCTGGTTATATTTTGAGCATTTTGACTCGCAGCCACGTATTACTTGCTGCGGAACGAGTTTTAGGCAGGCTATCCACAGAGTTTTCCACAGGTTTTGTGGATAGCTTGCCCAAGCCCCATCACAGCAAGGGCGGCGGTCAGATTCCCTGGGGGATGTCTTCGCCGCCGAGCGCCGTGGTCAGTGCCGGCAGCAGTTCTGACAGGGTGCGGGACATGATGACGAAACTGGCGTCGAGCTGACCGGCCATATCGTCGCCGCCCTGATCATCCGCCTCATCACGCAGCAGCTCTTCGAAGCGCAGGCGCTTGACCGCTAGCTTGTCATCCAGCGTGAAGGACAGCTTGTCATGCCAATGCAGGGCCAATTGGCTGACCTGCTTGCCGACAGTCAGGTGCTGCTGGATCTCGTCGCTGGACAGGTCCTGACGCTTGCAGCGGATCACACCGCCGTCTTCGCCGGTGTCGCGCAGCTCGCACTCATCGGAAATCATCAGTCCCTCGGGAGCCTGGCCAGTCTTGACCCAATCGGTCATGCAGGCGGCGGGGGCGATCTTCACGGTCATCGGCCGTACCGGCAGGCTGCCGGTACCTTCCCGCAGCAGGCTGAGCAGGTCTTCGGCGCGTTTGGCGCTGGAGGTATCCACGGCAATCCAGCCTTCCTGCGGCGCGATGCAGGCCAGGGTGGTCTGGGTGCGGGTGAAGGCCCGTGGCAGCAGGGACATGATGATCTCGTCCTTGAGAGTGTCGCGTTCCTTCTTGTAGACCTTGCGGGCGTCGCGGGCTTCGATCTCTTCCACCTTCTCGGCCAGGGCGTCCTTTACCACGCTGCCCGGCAGAATGCGTTCTTCCTTACGCAGGGCGACCAGCCAGTAACCCTCGGCAACCTGCAACAGGTTTTCGGAATGACGGCCGAAGGGGGTGGTCCAGCCGAGGGTGTGGGTTTCCTGACTGGCGCAGGGGCGAGCGGGGCGCTGTTCCAGGGCGGCAAGCAGTTCTGCTTCGGAAAAAGGAACATCCTGGCTGAAACGGTAGAGCAATAGATTACGAAACCACATGGGCGATCCTTGTGATGCTTTGGGGAATAGGGAAGAGGGGCGGCATTATCACGTGCAGGGACAATTTCAGCCAGTCTTGCCGGATGAATGTATAAGGTATTGAAAAGAAGTGGGATTTTTTTCACAAAAGGGCTTGCCAGAAAGATCAAACCTGCCTAGAATGCGCCCCACTTCGAGAGCAAATGGGTGATTAGCTCAGCTGGGAGAGCATCTGCCTTACAAGCAGAGGGTCGGCGGTTCGATCCCGTCATCACCCACCACTCGAGGTAACGCGCAGTGGTAGTTCAGTTGGTTAGAATACCGGCCTGTCACGCCGGGGGTCGCGGGTTCGAGTCCCGTCCACTGCGCCATATTCGAAACCCTCGCATCGAGAGATGCGAGGGTTTTTTCGTTCCGGTCTCCTGTTAGACTCCTTGGCTGGTCTGTCCCCGGGAGTCGGAATGAAACTGCCATTGTCTGGTCGCTACACCTTCTTCGCCCTGTGCGTGTTGTTCACCTTCCTCAGTCTGCCGTTCCTGTTCACTGTCAGTTGGCTGTGGCCGGTTACCCTGATCGCCGCTGCGCTCAGTCTGCTGGGCATATTCGACCTGCTGCAGACCAGCCACGCCGTGCGGCGCAACTATCCGATTCTGGGCAACATCCGCTATCTGGTGGAAAGCATCCGCCCGGAGATCCGCCAGTACCTGATCGAGAGTGACAACGAGCAGTTGCCCTTTTCCCGGGCGCAGCGCTCGCTGGTTTATGCCCGGGCCAAGAACCAGACCGCCGATACCCCGTTCGGTACGCTGAAGGACGTCAATCACACCGGGTTCGAGTTCATCAGTCATTCGATGCTGCCGGTGGTGCATGGCAACCCGGACGAATTTCGCGTGACGGTCGGCGGCCCGCAATGCCGCCAGCCGTATTCGGCGTCGGTGCTGAATATTTCCGCGATGAGCTTCGGCTCCCTGAGCGCCAATGCCATTTCGGCGCTGAACAAGGGTGCGCAGCTGGGCAACTTCGCCCATGACACCGGAGAGGGCAGCATCAGCCCTTACCATCTGGAACACGGCGGGGACCTGATCTGGGAGCTGGGCAGTGGTTATTTCGGCTGCCGTGACGAGAACGGTGCATTCGATGCCGAACGCTTCGCCGTCCAGGCACGCCGGCCCCAGGTGAAGATGATCGAGATCAAACTGAGCCAGGGCGCCAAACCCGGCCATGGTGGAATCCTGCCCAAACACAAGATCAGCGCGGAAATTGCCGCGACCCGCGGTATTCCCCGGGACCGGGATTGCATCTCGCCGGCGCGGCACACGACCTTTTCCACACCCATCGAACTGCTGCAGTTCATCCAGCGCCTGCGTGAACTGGCCGAGGGCAAGCCGGTCGGGTTCAAGCTCTGCCTGGGTCACCCGTGGGAATTCATGGCCATTGCCAAGGCAATGCTGGATACCGGTATCGTGCCGGACTTCATCGTGGTGGACGGCAAGGAAGGCGGCACCGGGGCCGCGCCGCTGGAATTCACCAACCATATTGGCGTGCCGCTGCGCGAAGGCGTCATGTTCGTGCACAACACCCTGGTGGGGGTGGGGCTACGGGATCAGATCCGCATCGGTGCCAGCGGCAAGATCATCAGCGCCTTCGATGTCGCCTCGGTGCTGGCAATAGGCGCCGACTGGGTCAATTCCGCGCGGGGCTTCATGTTCGCCATTGGCTGTATCCAGTCGCGGACCTGCCACACCAATCGCTGCCCGACCGGCGTCGCTACCCAGGACCCGCTGCGCCAGCGCGCGCTGGTGGTACCTGACAAGGCCGAGCGGGTGTATCACTTCCACCGCAACACCATGATTGCGCTGGCGGAAATGCTGGCGGCGGCAGGATTGTCCCATCCCTCCCAACTGGAGCCCCATTTCCTGGTGCACCGGTTGTCCGCCACCGAGATCAAGCTGTACTCCCAGATGCATGTCTTCCTGCAGCCGGGGGCCTTGCTCAATGGCGAGGTGGAGGGGGAGTTCTATCGGCGGATGTGGGCCATGGCACGCTCGGACAGCTTCGAGCCGGCTGCGCCGGTGGCGGTCAGCTGACGATCAGGGCACAGGACTTGGTGGGAGCGGCCTTGGCCGCGAAGGGGTTGAGTCGGAGAGCGCTGCAAAACTTTCGCGGCCAAGGCCGCTCCTACAGGAAGTTGGTTTGGCAGGGAAGGATCAGAGTCACAAGCTAAAGAAGACCCAGCATCAGCTGCATGGCTGTTCACCCAAGCCCGTCATCCTTCGCGAAGGCGAAGGATCCACAGGCTACTCAGTGTTAACCGGAACCATGGATCCTCGGCTTTCGCCGAGGATGACGGTGTGTTTACCGAAGATTCGATATCAGGTGTCGGGCGTCGCATCGACCAGCGCCTGGGCCTTCTTCAGATGGTCCTTGAGTTTCGGCAGGGTTTCCTTGGCGAAGCTGGCGACTTCCGCGTCATCCGAGCGGGCGGCCCGTTCGAACAGTTCGATGGTCTGCTCATGCGCCGCGACCTGGTTGTTGGCGTAGGCGGCATCAAAGGATTCGCCATCGCGTGCGTCCAGAATCATGGCCTTGGCCTTGTCCATCAACGTGGCTTCATCGGAAATTTCCAGGTTTTTCGAAGCGGCCAGTTCAGCCATCTTCTCGTTGGCTGCCGCATGATCCTTGATCATCATGTTGGCAAACTCCTTGACCTGTTCCGACTGCGACTGCTCCAGCGCCTTGCGCGCGGTTTCGATTTCCGCAACGCCCTTGGCGGAGGCTTCCTCAAGGAAATCATCCGCGTCGATGGTGTCGTTGTTGGTGTCCATTCCCGCCATGCCGCCATCCACGTCGTTATCGCGAATCGCACCCGTGGTATCGGCGCTGCCACCATCACCAGTGGTAGCGGGCGTGCCGGTCGGGCCTGACGTCTGGGTGGAGCGGTCGATATCGGCGGGCGCTTCCTGTGCCTGGACGGCTATAGTGGTACAACCCAGGGCCACTGACATGACGGCGCAAGCCAGTAATTTCAAGTGCGTCGGTTGTTGTGCGTTCTGCATGATCTCACCTCTGCTACTGGGGTATGTATCTGAATAGATGAATTTCCGACCCGCAAGGTTCAACCTAAATGCGGGTTGAATTCAGGATAAATGCCCGATCCGGTCACCAATGATCATTTCGCTGATCCAGTTGGTCAGGATGCTGGTATACGCTTGCTGGCAACGTTCGCTCGACAGCCCATGATCGGCGCCATCGATGATGCGATGGGTCATGGAATGGGCTTTGCGGCAGGAAGAGCGGTAATTCATGATGGTTTCGTGGGGCACGTGCTCGTCGTGTTCGGATTCGACGATCAGCACGTCGCCCTCGAAGGTGGCGCAGGCGCCCAGGGCGCGGTTATCCAGCGGCCCGAGGAAGGTTTGTCGATAGCGCATCAACTCCTCCCGATTCAATTGCTGTTTGGGCAGGTTCCACTGCTCATCCCAGTACAACGCCGGCACGCGCATGGCCAGCCAGCGTACCGGCCGCAGGGTGGTGAGGATGGTCGCCAGGTAGCCGCCGTAACTGGTGCCGATCACGGCAATGCGCTCCGGGTCCGTCGCCGGATGCTGGGCGAGGCGGTCATAGGCTACCAGGATATCTTCCAGATTCTGCCCACGGGTTACCGTTTGCTGATGTGCCATGGTCTTTTCATGGCCGCGCAGGTCAAAGGTCAGGCAGACACAACCGAGACCGGCGACACCCCGTGCGCGCGTCATGTCACGGCTCTGGCTGCCGCCCCAGCCATGCACGAAGAGGATGCCGGGCATCTGCTTCTGCGGTGCCAGCAGGGTGCCGGCAATCTGTTCGCCTTCTACCGTCAGTTCGATGTAGTCACTGGTTGCTGCCATGGGGTTACCCTTACTCCGATGGTGATGGGACCAGTTGCCGCGGCATCGCCCTGATACAACACCACGACGCCTGGCGGGACGACCGGCGACTCGCCGTAGGCCTCCCAGCTGGACGCCTGCAGGCGCTGCACTGACGGCTCGACGGCGAAGGTCAACAGGGCATGGATTTCCGCACTGCTGGCGCCGCCAATACGCCAGGATTGCTCCAGCACGCCGCAGCGTTGCTGGCCACGCGGGTCGAGGCCGACCGCCACATCGCAGTTGCGCCGTGAGGCGATGAAACCGGGAAAAGCCGCTTCGGCAGCCTGTTCATAGCGCTGGGCCTGCTGGATGAGCTGGCGTGCCAGCGCATCCGGTATCTCCCGCCGCAGGGCGTCATAATCGCCGCGCACCAGCCACAGGTCCGAGCCGCCATACACCTGGGCTCCGTCGTTGGCGGTGGTCAGGTTCTGGGTGCCGAAGTAGCTGGCGACCAGGCCGCCGATGCGCAACTGGCCAACGCTGAAGGTGCGCACGGATTGCAGGTTCAGCTCCAGCACCACGCCGTCGCGGCGTACGTCGGCGGCGTCCTGTTGGCCCAGCCAGCTTTCCAGTTCGGACGGTGACTGGATCACCTGCTGGCCGCGCCCGGCGCGACCCTGCACAACCTTGGCTCGAAGTGGGCCTTGTGACAGCAGCTGCATGCCGGCACTAAGCGCATCATCCAGGTCGAAGGCGCTGTAACCGGGCAGCACCACATCCCCGGCCAGCTCCATGAAGCGTTCGCTCCAACCGTCAGGCGCGGTGGCATTGCTGTCGACCAGCGGATGAGAGATCGCCTTGCTGGCCATGAACGGCTGGGCCACCACGCC
>DXBL01000153.1 GCA_019116555.1 Candidatus Pseudomonas excrementavium | reverse complement strand
ACACCTCCGACCGCCTGTATTTCGAGCCGGTGACCCTGGAAGACGTGCTGGAAATCGTCCGCGTCGAACAGCCCAAGGGCGTGATCGTGCAGTACGGCGGCCAGACCCCGCTGAAACTGGCCCGCGCCCTGGAAGAAGCCGGTGTGCCGATCATCGGTACCAGCCCCGAAGCCATTGACCGTGCCGAGGACCGTGAGCGCTTCCAGCAGATGGTCGAGCGCCTCAACCTGCGCCAGCCGCCGAACGCCACCGTGCGCAGCGAAGACGAGGCTATCACGGCTGCGAACAAGATCGGCTACCCGCTGGTGGTGCGCCCCTCCTATGTACTGGGTGGCCGCGCCATGGAGATCGTCTATCAGGAAGACGAGCTCAAGCGTTACCTGCGCGACGCAGTGAAGGTGTCCAACGACAGCCCGGTGCTGCTGGACCACTTCCTCAACTGCGCCATCGAGATCGACGTGGACGCGGTTTCCGACGGCACCGACGTGGTCATCGGTGCCATCATGCAGCATATCGAACAGGCCGGCGTGCACTCCGGTGACTCGGCTTGCTCGCTGCCGCCGTATTCGCTGTCTGCCGAGGTTCAGGACCAGATGCGTGACCAGGTCAAGCGCATGGCGCTGGAGCTGGGCGTGGTCGGCCTGATGAACGTGCAGCTGGCACTGCAGGGCGACACCATCTATGTGATCGAAGTGAATCCGCGGGCTTCGCGTACCGTGCCCTTCGTCTCCAAGTGCATCGGCCGCTCCCTGGCGCAGATCGCTGCCCGGGTAATGGCTGGCAAGACGCTGAAGGAGCTGGGCTTTACCGAAGAGGTGATTCCGCCGTTCTTCTCGGTGAAGGAAGCGGTCTTCCCGTTTGCCAAGTTCCCGGGTGTGGACCCCATCCTTGGGCCGGAGATGAAATCCACCGGCGAGGTGATGGGTATCGGCGACAGCTTTGCCGAGGCCTTTGCCAAGTCCCAGCTGGGCGCCAGCGAAGTGCTGCCGACCTCGGGTACCGTGTTCATCAGCGTGCGTGAGGATGACAAGCCCTTCGTCGCCGACGTGGCCCGTGATTTGACCGAGCTCGGCTTCGAGGTGGTAGCTACCGCCGGTACGGCCAAGATCATCGAGGCGGCCGGCTTGCCGGTGCGTCGCGTGAACAAGGTCACCGAAGGTCGGCCGCATATCGTCGACATGATCAAGAACGACGAGATCCGGCTGGTAATCAACACCACCGAAGGCCGGCAGTCGATCGCCGACTCCTATTCCATTCGTCGCAATGCCCTGCAGCACAAGGTGTACTCCACCACCACTCTGGCCGGCGGTCAGGCGGTGTGCATGGCATTGAAATTCGGCCCTGAGCGCGCAGTGCGTCGCCTTCAGGACCTGCACGAGGGAATCTGACATGAAATACCCGATGACCAAGCAGGGTGCACTGGCCCTGGAAGAAGAGCTCAAGCACCTGAAAACCGTGCTGCGTCCGCAGATTACCGAGGCCATTGCCGAGGCGCGTGAATTGGGCGACCTCAAGGAAAACGCCGAATACCATGCCGCGCGCGAGCAGCAGGGCATGGTCGAGGCGCGTATCCGGGATATCGAGGGCCGGCTGTCCAATGCCCAGGTGATCGATGTCACCGCCATTGCCCGCACCGGCAAGGTGATCTTCGGCACCACGGTGACCATCGCCAACGTGGATACCGACGAGGAAGTGCGCTATCAGATCGTCGGCGAGGACGAGGCGGAGATCAAGGAAGGCAAGATTTCCGTTACCTCACCCATCGCCCGGGCGTTGGTCGGCAAGGAAGAAGGCGAGATCGTGGCGGTGAAAACCCCCGGTGGCGTCGTCGAATATGAAATCGTCGAGGTTCAGCACCTGTGAGTCAGGCCGCTGCTCTGCCGGCAATGCGTAGCGGCAGGGTAGCCTGGCAGCTGGCCCAGACGTTGTGGGTTGGCGGTGTGTGGATGTTGCATTTCGTCCTGCTGCCGGCGCTGGAGCGGTTTGGTCTGGCGCCGTTGCTGATCGATGAGATCGGCGGGTTCATGCGCCCGCTGCTGGTCGGTTTTGCCGCAGTCTGCGCCTTGCTGCAGTATCTGGTGGCTGGCTTGGTTCTGGGGTGGGCGGTCTGGCGGGACCTGCGCGGGCAGCTGCTGTTGCTGGTGATGCTGACTGCAGCCGTGTTCTTCCTGGTCGGCAGCTTGCCGCAGGGCGAGTATTGGCAGATATTCAGCTATCTGGTGGTGGCGTTTGCCGGGTTGGTGCTGTTACTGCAGCCGCGACCGGATGAAATCGCCGGGCGTTGATCGGGCCGGTCGATTAGGTTGACTTGTGGGAGCGGCCTTGGCCGCGAAGGGGTTGCTGCAGGCCTGTTCGCGGCCAGGGCCGCTGCCACAGAAACCCCGGCCAGGGCTGGCAGTGTCAGAAGTCCTTGAAGCGCGCCAGGTTCGACAGATTGGGGTTGGCTTTCTTGTTGCGGCGCAACAGGATGACCATCTTGCCGATCACCTGGACCAGCTCTGCGCCACTGGCCTGGCACAGCTCGTCGATCAGCGCCTGCTTGGTGTCGCGATCACCGACGGTGATACGAATCTTGATCAGCTCGTGATCGTTCAGGGCGCGATCGAGTTCCGCCAGCACGCCCTCGCTGGCACCCTGTTCACTGACGATCACCACCGGCTTGAGGTGGTGGCCAATGCGTTTGTAGGCTTTCTTCTGTTCAGAGCTGAGCGCCATAATGATCCGTGTGAGTTCCTGTGTTCGATGAATGTCGAGAAAGGAAACTAGTATAACCGGCGGCGCGATCCGCTGCATGAGGTATTCCGTGGCAAGATCAAAGACCAGCAAAGGTTGGCTGAAAGAACATTTTGATGACCCCTATGTCAAACAGGCGCAGAAGGACGGCTACCGCTCCCGTGCGAGTTACAAGCTGCTGGAAATCCAGGAAAAGGACCGTCTGCTGCGGCCCGGCATGACGGTACTGGATCTCGGCTCCGCCCCGGGCGGCTGGTCGCAGGTGGTCAGTCGGGTGATCGGCGAGAAAGGCCGGATCATTGCCTCCGACATCCTGCCGATGGACAGTATTCCGGATGTGAACTTCATCCAGGGCGACTTTACCGAGGACGCGGTATTCGAAGCTATCCTGGCGGCCATCGGTGATGGGCAGGTTGATCTTGTTATTTCCGATATGGCCCCCAATATGAGTGGTACGCCCGCTGTTGATCAGCCGCGCGCCATGTATCTGTGCGAACTGGCGCTGGACATGGCCACGCGGGTACTGCGTCCGGGCGGGGATTTTCTGATCAAGGTGTTTCATGGCGAAGGATTCGACGAGTATTTCAGGGACATGCGCAGCCGTTTCGACAAGATGGTGACGCGCAAGCCGGGGGCGTCGAGAGACCGGTCACGGGAGACCTATCTGCTGGCCCGCGGCTTCAAGGGGTGATACCTGATGCCGGCGACACAGGGCGTTACACTGGCATAACTGCCGCCGCGCCGGATTCTGGTGTAAGGTAGGCAGGCCGGATAAACAGACGAACACAGCCAGGCCCGGATCACCCAGGTGGGCGGGCAAGAGGATAGCAATTTGAACGATATGGCGAAAAACCTCATTCTGTGGTTGATCATCGCTGCAGTGCTGGTGACTGTGATGAATAATTTCAGCAGTCCTGCCGAACCGCGAGCACTGAATTACACCGAATTCCTCGAGCTGGTGAATGATCGCCAGGTCGAGCGCGTCACCGTGGATGGCTTCGTGATTACCGGCAAGCGCCGGGATGGCGAGGTATTCAAGACCGTGCGCCCGGCGATTCAGGACAATGGCCTGATCGGCGATCTGCTGGAAAATGATGTGGTGGTCGAAGGCAAGCAGCCGGAGCGCCAGAGCATCTGGACCCAGCTGTTGATCGCCAGCTTCCCGATCCTGATCATCATCGCCATCTTCATGTTCTTCATGCGCCAGATGCAGGGCGGCGGCGGTGGCCGCGGCGGGCCGATGAGCTTCGGCAAGAGCAAGGCGCGCATGCTGTCCGAGGACCAGGTCAAGACCACCTTCGCCGACGTCGCCGGTTGCGACGAGGCCAAGGAAGAGGTCAGCGAACTGGTCGAGTTCCTGCGCGATCCGGGCAAGTTCCAGCGCCTGGGCGGGCATATTCCGCGCGGCGTGCTGATGGTCGGTCAGCCGGGTACCGGTAAGACGCTGCTGGCCAAGGCGGTCGCTGGCGAAGCCAAGGTGCCGTTCTTCACCATTTCCGGTTCCGACTTCGTGGAAATGTTCGTCGGCGTCGGTGCCAGCCGGGTGCGCGACATGTTCGAGCAGGCCAAGAAGCACGCCCCCTGCATCATCTTCATCGATGAGATCGACGCCGTCGGTCGCCATCGTGGTGCCGGTCTGGGCGGCGGTCATGATGAACGCGAACAGACCCTGAACCAGCTGCTGGTGGAAATGGACGGCTTCGAGGCCAACGATGGCATCATCGTGGTGGCCGCGACCAACCGCCCTGACGTGCTTGACCCGGCGCTGCTGCGCCCGGGCCGCTTCGACCGCCAGGTGGTCGTCGGTCTGCCGGATATCCGTGGTCGCGAGCAGATCCTCAAGGTGCACATGCGCAAGGTCCCGCTGGGTGACGACGTGGTGCCTTCGGCCATTGCCCGCGGTACGCCCGGCTTCTCCGGTGCCGACCTGGCCAACCTGGTCAACGAGGCATCCCTGTTCGCTGCCCGCGCCGGCAAGCGGCTGGTCGAGATGAACGAATTCGAGATGGCCAAGGACAAGATCATGATGGGCGCCGAGCGCAAATCCATGGTCATGTCCGACAAGGAAAAGCTCAACACCGCCTACCACGAGTCCGGCCACGCCATCGTCGGTCGTCTGGTGCCCGAGCATGATCCGGTCTACAAGGTATCGATCATTCCCCGTGGCCGCGCTTTGGGTGTGACCATGTTCCTGCCCGAGGAAGACCGCTACAGCCTGTCCAAGCGCGCGCTGACCAGCCAGATCTGCTCGCTGTTCGGCGGCCGTATCGCCGAGGAGATGACCCTGGGCTTCGACGGCGTGACCACCGGTGCCTCCAACGACATCATGCGTGCCACCCAGCTGGCGCGGAATATGGTGACCAAGTGGGGCCTGTCCGAGAAGCTCGGCCCGCTGATGTATGCCGAGGAAGAGGGCGAGGTATTCCTGGGCCGCAGTGCCGGCAGTCAGCACACCAACGTTTCCGGTGAAACCGCCAGGCTGATCGACGAGGAAATCCGCAGCATCATCGATGACTGCTATGCCACCGCCAAGCGCCTGCTGGAAGAGAACCGGGACAAGCTGGACCTGATGGCCGATGCGCTGATGAAATATGAAACCATCGATGTGGAGCAGATCAACGACATCATGCTCGGCAAGCCTGCCCGTGAGCCCAAGGGCTGGGCCGATGACGATCGTCGTGGCCCTGGCGCAGCTGCACCGGCCCAGGACAATGCGGCAGACTCGCAGGACTCGCCCCGCGATGATGGCGTCATCGGCGGCCCCGCAGGCGAACACTGAGACTGGCATGACAGAAACACGCAATAACACCCGGTTGCCATGCGGCGACCGGGTGCTTGACCTTTCCCGTACCCATGTCATGGGTATTCTGAATATCACCCCTGATTCGTTTTCCGATGGCGGTCGCTACAACAACCGGGATGCAGCGCTGGTTCGTGTCGAGCAGATGCTTGCTGCGGGCGCAACGCTGATCGATATCGGTGGCGAATCAACCCGTCCCGGCGCCGCCCTGGTCAGTGTTCAGGAGGAAGTCGATCGGGTGGTGCCGATGGTCGAAGCGGTAAAGGCGCGCTTCGATACCGTGGTCTCCATCGATACCAGCACCCCTGAGGTCATCAGTGGTTCGGCGGCCGTAGGCGCCGGATTGATCAATGATATCCGTGCCCTGATGCGACCCGGCGCCATGCAGGCCGCGGCGGACTCCGGGCTGGCGGTGTGCCTGATGCACATGCAGGGTGAGCCGCAGAGCATGCAGCAGGCGCCGGTGTATGACTCGGTGTTGGAGCAAGTGAACTCTTTTCTCGAAGCGCGGGTCCAAGCCTGCCTTGAAGCCGGAATCGATCGCCGCAAACTGGTGCTCGATCCCGGTTTCGGCTTTGGCAAGACCCTGCAGCACAACCTTGAGCTGTTTGCCCGCATGGAGCAGCTGCGCCCGCTGGATCTGCCGATCCTGGTTGGCGTCTCGCGCAAGAGCATGATCGGACAGGCGCTGGATCGGCCGGTCGATCAGCGTTTACCTGGCGGTCTGGCGCTGGCGGCATTGGCGGTGGCCAAGGGCGCGCGTATCATTCGTGTGCATGATGTGGCGGAAACCACCGACGTGGTACGTATGGTGGACGCGGTCGTGGCCGCAGGAACTTCGGCGATCTAAACTTCAGGACACCCTTACATGGAAAAGCGCTACTTCGGCACCGACGGCATTCGTGGTCATGTCGGCACTCACCCGATCACCCCCGAATTCATGCTCAAGCTGGGCTGGGCAACCGGCATGGCCTTCAAGCACAACGGCCAGTGCAGTGTGGTCATCGGCAAGGACACCCGGATTTCGGGCTACATGTTCGAATCGGCGCTGGAAGCCGGCCTGTCCGCCGCCGGCGCCAAGGTGCGCCTGCTGGGCCCCATGCCCACCCCGGCCATTGCCTATCTGACGCGGACCTTCCAGGCCGATGCGGGGATCGTCATCAGCGCCTCGCACAATCCCTATTTCGACAACGGCATCAAGTTCTTCTCCGCCCAGGGCACCAAGTTGCCGGACACCCTCGAACATGAGATAGAGCGCTTGGTGGATACACCGATGCAGGTGGTCGAGTCGGGCGAGCTGGGCAAGGTGGCGCGGGTCGAGGATGCTTCCGGCCGCTATATCGAATTCTGCAAGAGCAGCGTGCCGACCAGCACCAGCTTCAAGGGGCTGAAGATCGTGCTGGATTGTGCCCACGGTGCGACCTACAAGGTGGCCCCCAGCGTATTCGCCGAGCTGGGCGCAGAGGTCAGTGTGATCGGCGCCACGCCGGACGGTCTGAATATCAACGCGGGCGTCGGCTCCACCGACCTGGCGGCGCTGAGCAAGGCCGTGGTCGAGCGTCAGGCTGATCTGGGTATTGCCTTCGATGGTGACGGTGACCGGGTAATGATGGTCGATGGGCAGGGCAATCCGGTCGACGGCGACGAGCTGTTGTACATCATGACGCTGGACCTGTACGAGCGCGGCCTGCTGGAAGGCGGCGTGGCCGGTACCCTGATGACCAACCTGGGGCTGGAGCTGGCATTGCGCGAACGGGATATTCCCTTCGTTCGCGCCAAGGTTGGCGACCGTTACGTCATGGCCGAGCTGCAGCAGCGCGGCTGGTACCTGGGTGGTGAGTCCTCGGGGCACCTGGTTTGTCTGCGGCATACCACGACCGGCGACGGCATCATTGCCGCGCTGCAGGTGCTGCGGGCGCTGCGCATGTCGGGTAAAACGCTGGCGCAGGCCTGTGAAGGCATGAGCAAGTGTCCGCAGAAGCTGATCAACGTCCGTTACCAGAACAATGGCGGCTCGCCGCTGGAAGAGCCTGCGCTGCAGTCTGCAGTCGCCGCCGCCGAGGCCCGGCTGGGCGATACCGGGCGGGTTCTGCTGCGCCTTTCCGGCACCGAGCCGGTGATCCGGGTGATGGTCGAAGGCCAGGATGCAGAGCAGGTTGTAAAGGAAGCCGAAGCGCTGGCAGCGCAGGTGCAAAAAATGTTCGGTACGGACTGAAAAGGCGGTTGTGTCGGTTGGGCAACTTGGTTAACATTGGCGCCCGCTTGAGCTGAGAGGTTAGGCATGCGTCGTCCGCTGGTCGCCGGAAATTGGAAAATGTACGGTACTCGGCAGTCCGTTGATGAGTTGCTGGTCGGGTTGAACGAACAGCAGTGGCCGGACGAAGTCGACCTGCTGATCGCGCCGCCCGCCTTGTACGTGCAGCAGTGCCGTGAAGCCCTTGAGGGTTCGCCGTTGCGGTTGGCTGGTCAGAGTTGTGCCTTCCAGGCCGAATCCGGCGCGCTGACCGGCGAGATTTCTCCGGCTCAGCTGCGTGATGCGGGTTGTGAATTTGTACTCGTGGGGCATTCCGAGCGGCGTAGCCTGTTTGGAGAGACCGACGAGGTGATCTGTCGCAAGTTTGCCGCAGCGCTGGCTTGCGGTCTTCGTCCCATTCTCTGTGTCGGTGAGACGCGTGAACAGTATGACGCGGGCGAAACGGCGGATGTGGTCGGGCGGCAGTTGCAGGCGGTGCTGGATACCTTCGGCGTTGGCGGCCTGGCCCAGGGCTTGGTAGCTTACGAGCCGGTCTGGGCCATTGGCACAGGCCTGACGGCCACGCCGGAGCAGGCGCAGGGCGTGCACGCGATGATTCGCGCACGCCTGGCCATGCTGGATGATGAGCAGGCCCAGTGCGTACAGATCGTCTACGGCGGCAGCGTCAAGGCGGAGAACGCCCAGGCGCTGTTCGAGATGCCGGATATCGATGGGGGGCTGGTAGGCGGAGCCTCTCTCAATGCGAATGAATTTGGTGCGATCGCTCGCGCCGCGGGACAAGCTCAATGATTGAAACCGTAGTTGTGATAGTACATCTCCTGGTCGCCATTGGTCTGGTTGGATTGATTCTGATCCAGCAGGGCAAGGGTGCGGAGGCGGGCGCGTCTTTTGGTTCCGGTGCGTCCGGTACGGTTTTCGGCAGCCAGGGTTCGGCGACTTTTCTGAGCCGCTTGACAGCTGTGCTGGCCACTGTATTCTTTCTGACCTCCTTGGGTCTGGCCTTCTACGCCAGCCACAAGGCAACCGAGATTCGTGATGCAGGCCTGCCGGTTCCGGTCCTGGAGAGCGCCCCGGTGGCACCGATCAGTGAAGATGTCCCTGTTCTCGAAGAGCAGGCACCTCAGGCTCCTGCGGCAGATGATGTTCCTGTCGTAGAGTAAGCCAACAGTTTTGCGGAAGTGGTGGAATTGGTAGACACGCTATCTTGAGGGGGTAGTGCCTTAGGGTGTATGGGTTCGAGTCCCATCTTCCGCACCAATCAGACAGGGCCTGCAGCATGCAGGCCCTTGTTTTTTCCGGGCACAATATGCCAGGTTGTCTTGTTTGATGGCCGCGCGTATAATTCATGCCCTAGATTCGACGCGGGGTGGAGCAGTCTGGTAGCTCGTCGGGCTCATAACCCGAAGGTCGTAGGTTCAAATCCTGCCCCCGCAACCAGTCAAAGGCCCCTTTTCAGGGGCTTTTTGTTAACTCCGGACTTCATCTGAAGTGGCCGGAACCAAGGATGGGCTTAAGGCCCATTTTTTATTCATCAAAGATAGGCGGTGAAATTGTCCGGCAAAGTTACCGAATTGGAGAACCTGTTGGTCCCGATTGTCGAAGCTCTGGGCTATCGTTGTTGGGGGATCGAATTTTTGTCGCAGGGGCGTCACAGTCTGCTGCGCGTCTATATCGATCATCCCGATGGCGTCAGCGTGGAAGCCTGTGCGACGATCAGCCGGCAGGCCAGTGCGGTGCTGGACGTGGAGGACCCCATCAGTGGTGATTACACGCTGGAAGTGTCTTCTCCGGGAATGGACCGACCCCTGTTCACGCTTGAGCAGTTCGCCGCCTATGTCGGCGAGCAGGCCAAGATCAGGTTGCGCGTGCCCTATGAAGGCCGGCGGAATTTTCAAGGTGTCATCCGCGGTGTGGAAGGTGATGAGGTTGTGTTGCAGGTGGAAGACCACGAGTACCTGCTGCCCATCGATAGCATCGATAAAAGTAACATCATCCCGCGGTTTTGAGCATTTTTCGGGCTCCAGTGGCCCCAATGGACGGCGTTAGGCGAGGCATACGATGAGCAAAGAAGTGCTGCTGGTTGTGGAATCCGTTTCCAATGAGAAGGGCGTACCGCCCGGAGTCATTTTCGAGGCCCTGGAAATGGCCTTGGCGACGGCCACGAAAAAGCGCTATGAAGACGAAGTGGATGTGCGGGTGGCGATCAATCGCCAGACCGGCAACTATGACACCTTCCGCCGCTGGACCGTGGTGGTGGATGACGACTTCGAAGAGCCGGGCATGCAGCTGGCCCTGGATCAGGCCCATGCCCGCGATCCGGCGCTGAACATCGGTGACGTGGTCGAGGAGAAGATCGAGTCGGTCGAGTTCGGTCGTATCGCCGCGCAGATCGCCAAGCAGGTCATCGTCCAGAAGGTGCGCGAGGCCGAACGTGCCCAGGTGGTGGATGCCTATCGCGACCGGCTGGGCGAGATCATCAGCGGCACCGTGAAGAAGGTCACCCGCGACAGCGTCATCGTCGACCTGGGCAACAATGCCGAGGCCGTGTTGCCGCGCGAGGAAATGATTCCGCGCGAGACTTTCCGCACCGGTACCCGGATCCGTGCCCTGCTCAAGGATATCCGCACCGAGAACCGCGGCCCGCAGCTGGTGCTGTCGCGCAGCTGCCCGGAAATGATCATCGAGCTGTTCCGCATCGAAGTGCCGGAAATTGCCGAGGAACTGATCGAGGTCATGGGCGCAGCCCGTGATCCGGGTTCCCGTGCCAAGATCGCGGTGCGCTCGAAGGACAAGCGCATCGATCCGCAGGGTGCCTGCATCGGTATGCGCGGCTCGCGCGTCCAGGCCGTATCCGGCGAGTTGGGTGGTGAGCGGGTGGACATCGTATTGTGGGACGACAACCTCGCCCAGTTCGTGATCAACGCCATGGCGCCAGCCGAAGTGGCGTCGATCATCCTTGATGAAGATACCCATACCATCGATCTCGCCGTGGCCGAGGACAACCTTGCCCAGGCCATCGGTCGCAGCGGCCAGAACGTCCGGCTGGCCAGCCAGCTGACTGGCTGGACGCTGAATGTCATGACCGAAGACGACATCCGCGCCAAGCAGGAAGCCGAGACCGGCGATGTGCTGCGCAATTTCATCGATGAGCTGGATGTGGATGAAGAGCTGGCTCAGATTCTGGTCGACGAAGGCTTCACCTCGCTGGAGGAAATTGCCTACGTGCCGATGGAAGAGATGCTGGAAATCGATGGTTTTGACGAGGATATCGTCAATGAACTGCGGTCCCGGGCCAAGGATCGCCTGCTGACGAAGGCGATTGCCAACGAGGAAAAACTGGAAGAAGCCCAGCCTGCGGATGACCTGCTGAATATGGAGGGCATGGACCGCGCCCTGGCATTTCAATTGGCGGCCCAAGGTATCATCAGCATGGAAGACCTGGCCGAACAGTCCGTGGACGACCTGTTGAGCATTGATGGAATCGACGAAGCCCGTGCCGGCGCCTTGATTATGGCAGCTCGGGCGCCCTGGTTTGAATAACCGGTCGGCTGGCAGTATCACCCTGCCGTGATGCAGGGTACCGACTGAGGAGAAAGTGAATGGCGGAAGTGACGGTCAAAGAATTGGCTCAGGTAACAGGAACGCCGGTAGAGCGCCTGTTGCAGCAGATGCAGGAAGCCGGGTTGTCGCACAGCAGTGCGGAGCAACAGGTATCGGATGAAGAAAAACAGCGCCTGCTGACATTCCTGAAGAGCAACCATGGCGACTCCGCAGCGGAGCCGCGCAAGATCACCCTTACACGTAAAACAGTAAGCACCCTGAAAGTGGCGGGCAGCAAGACCGTCAACGTTGAGGTGCGCAAGAAACGTACCTACGTCAAGCGCGACGAGGTGGATGTGGAAGCCGAGCGCCAGCGGGAGCTGGAAGAGCTGCGCGCTGCCGAAGAGGCGCGTCAGGCTGCCGCGGAAGCGGAAGCCCAGCGCAAAGCCGAGGAAGAGCAGGCGCGTCAGGCTGCAGAGGCCGCACGTCTGGCCGCCGAGGCCGAGGCGGCCAAGGCGCAGCCGGCGGCAGCGCCTGCAGTGGAGCCGGTGGTGGCTGCTGCGCCCGAGCCGGATGCCGATGAGGCAACGGTAGAGGCCGCGCCGTCCCCGGCGGCTACCGCGAAGAAGAAAGACGAACAGCGTCGCAACGCAAGAGCCGAGGAAGACGAGCGCAGCCGCAAGCGCGCCGGAGGCCCTGGCAAGGGGCGCGGCATTTCCCGTTCCGGCAATGATGATGACGTTGCACGTCGTCGTGGCGGTGCCGGCAAGCTCAAGGCGCAGAAGAAACGTAATCAGCACGGCTTCGAGAAGCCGACAGGACCCATAGTGCGAGAAGTGGTAATCGGTGAAACCATCACCGTGGCCGAACTGGCCCAGAAGATGTCGGTGAAGGCGGCCGAGGTCATCAAGTACATGTTCAAGAACGGCAACATGGTGACAATCAACCAGGTGCTGGATCAGGACACCGCGACCATTGTCGCCGAAGACATGGGCCATCAGGTCAAGCATGTCAAGGAAAGTGATCTGGAAGATCGCCTGGCCGAAGCCATGCACTATGAGGGTGAGGAAATCAGCCGTGCTCCGGTAGTGACCGTCATGGGCCACGTCGACCACGGCAAGACCTCACTGCTCGACTATATTCGCCGCGCCAAGGTGGCATCGGGTGAGGCCGGTGGTATTACCCAGCACATCGGTGCCTACCACGTGCAGACTGACCGCGGCATGGTCACTTTCCTCGACACCCCCGGTCACGCCGCATTTACCGCGATGCGTGCCCGTGGTGCACAGTCCACCGATATCGTGATTCTGGTGGTGGCCGCCGATGACGGCGTGATGCCCCAGACTGAAGAAGCCGTTCAGCACGCCAAGGCCGCCGGTGTACCGCTGGTCGTGGCAGTGAACAAGATCGACAAGGAAGAAGCCGATCCTGATCGCATCAAGAACGACCTGGCCGCGCGCGATGTAATCCCGGAAGAGTGGGGCGGCGACACCCAGTTCGTCCACGTTTCCGCCAAGGTCGGTACCGGTATCGACGACCTGCTCGAAGCAGTGTTGCTGCAGGCTGAAGTACTCGAACTCAAGGCCCAGCCCACGGCTCCGGCTCGTGGTGTGGTCATCGAATCGCGGCTGGACAAGGGCCGCGGCCCGATTGCCACGGTGCTGGTGCAGAACGGTACTCTGCGTCAGGGTGACGTGGTCCTGGCCGGCCTCAACTATGGCCGGGTACGTGCCATGCTTGATGAGAACGGCAACCAGGTGAAGGAAGCAGGTCCCTCCATCCCGGTGGCGATCCTCGGTCTCGACGGTACGCCGGGCGCTGGTGACGAGATGACGGTCGTTGCCGACGAGCGCAAGGCACGCGAAGTCGCACTGTTCCGTCAGGGCAAGTTCCGCGAGATCAAACTGGCCCGTCAGCAGTCGGCCAAGCTGGAAAACATGTTCGAGAACATGGGGCAGGGCGAGAAGAAAACCCTCAACATCGTCATCAAGGCCGATGTACGTGGTTCGCTCGAGGCGCTGCAGGGCTCGCTCAACGAGCTGGGCAACGATGAAGTTCAGGTCAAGATCGTGTCGGGCGGCGTCGGCGGTATCAACGAAACCGACGCTAACCTGGCGCTGGCCTCCAACGCCGTGATCTTCGGTTTCAACGTGCGTGCCGATGCCTCGGCGCGCAAGGTGATCGAGACCGAAGGTCTGGATCTGCGCTATTACAGCGTGATCTACGAGATCATCGAAGACGTCAAGAAGGCCCTGACGGGCATGCTCGGCAGCGATGTTCGCGAGCAGATCCTGGGTGTTGCCGAAGTGCGTGATGTGTTCCGTTCGCCGAAATTCGGCGCGGTGGCCGGTTGCATGGTCATCGAGGGCACCGTATACCGCAACCGTCCGATTCGCGTCCTGCGCGAAGACGTGGTCATCTACGAAGGCGAGCTGGAATCCCTGCGTCGCTTCAAGGATGACGTCGGTGAAGTGCGCAACGGCATGGAGTGCGGTATTGGCGTGAAGAACTACAACGACGTCCGCGCCGGCGACCGTATCGAGGTCTTCGAGCGGGTGCAGGTAGCGCGCACGCTGTAACCCAGCGACAAGCGCCAAGCTGCAAGCGACAAGCGGTCCGAGAGGGCCGCTTGTCGTCTGTTCAGCCTGGCATCTATCCAGAGTTGCATGTGTGCAGCTAACAGCTTGTGGCTTGAAGCCAGAGGTTCATATGGCCAAAGAATACAGTCGTACCCAGCGGGTGGCCGATCAGATGCAGCGCGAGTTGGCGGTCCTGATCCAGCGTGAGGTGCGGGACCCGCGAGTCGGAATGATCACCGTCACCGCTGCCGAAGTCAGCCGGGATCTGGCCCACGCCAAGATCTTCATTACCCTGATGGGCGATGCCAGTGACGAGGATATCGCGCTCAATCTGGCGGCACTGAAGGATGCCGCCGGTTTTCTGCGGGTGCAGCTCGGGCGGGTCATGAAGCTGCGCAGCATTCCGCAACTGCATTTCCACTACGATGAGAGCGTACGCCGCGGCGTGCATCTGTCTTCTCTCATCGAACGCGCCGTGGCGCAGGATCGCCAGCGTTCCGGGGATGGTGAGGAGTAGACGTGTCGGCACCACGTAGCAAGCGCCGTGATATCGATGGCGTACTGATTTTCGACAAGCCGCTGGGCATGACCTCCAACGCTGCGCTGCAGAAGGTGCGCTGGCTGTTCAATGCCAGCAAGGGCGGCCACACCGGCAGTCTCGACCCATTGGCCAGCGGCGTGTTGCCCCTGTGTCTGGGCGAGGCGACCAAGTTCTCCCAGTACCTGCTCGATGCTGACAAGGTGTATGTCACCGAAGCGCGGCTGGGCATGACCACCACCACCGGCGACGCCGAGGGTGAGGTGCTGGAGATGAAGCCCTGTCAGGTCACCCTGGCCGAGGTCGAGGCTCTGCTGCCACGCTTCACCGGCGAGATCGAGCAGATCCCACCCATGTATTCGGCACTCAAGCATGAAGGTCAGCCGCTGTACAAACTGGCCCGGGCCGGGGAAACAGTGGAGCGCAAGGCGCGATCTGTTACCATAAGCCGACTTGAATTGCTGGGGCTGGAGGGTGACCGGCTGCGGCTGGAAGTGCACTGCAGCAAGGGCACCTACATTCGCACCCTGGTCGAGGATCTGGGCGCGGCACTGGGTTGCGGTGCGCATGTATCCGAACTGCGGCGCATCGGCGCCGGCCCGTTTGACCTGAGTCAGGCGGTGACCCTGGAAACCCTCGAAGCCATGCATGCCGAGGGAGGCGCCGGGGCGCTGGATCAGCTGTTGTTGCCGATCGACAGTGGCCTGGAAGACTGGCCGGTGGTCAACCTCACCGAGCAGACCGCCTTCTACCTGAACCACGGTCAGGCGGTGCGGGTTCCCGGCAGTCCGGCGTTCGGCATGGTCCGGTTGCGCGACCAGGAAGGGCGTTTCATCGGCATCGGTGAAATGACCGATGATGCGCGGGTGGCGCCCAAGCGCCTGATGCGCTTCAATGGCTGAATGATTTTGCGGGCGTGGTATCACGCCCGCCGGTAGTTGACCCATGAGGGTCGCAACGAGGGTGGCTGTCAACAGGCACGGTCATTGCTCGATTCAAAACACGGAACTCTGGTTCCGGCCTGTTACCTCAGAGGAAAAGCTGTCATGGCACTGAGCGTTGAAGAAAAAGCTGCAATCGTATCCGAGTATGCCCGCGGTGAAGGTGATACCGGTTCTCCTGAAGTCCAGGTAGCTCTGTTGACTGCCAACATCAACAAGCTGCAGGGTCACTTCAAGGATAACAAGAAGGACCACCACTCCCGTCGTGGCCTGATCCGCATGGTCAACCAGCGTCGCAAGCTGCTGGATTACCTGAAGTCCAAGGATCTCGGCCGCTACAGCAGCTTGATCAGCAGTCTGGGTCTGCGTCGCTAAGACCAGCCCCGTTTGGACATGGCCGGGTCCGAAACCCGGCTGTGCCCAGAGTTTCCCCCAAGGCAAAAACAGAGAGAGAAGACACCGTGAAACCGGTTATCAAACAGTTCAAATTGGGCAACAACACCGTTACCCTGGAAACCGGCCGCATTGCGCGCCAGGCTTCCGGTGCGGTTCTGGTCAGCATTGATGATGCAGTCAGCGTTCTGGTCACCGTGGTGGGCGCAAAGAACGCCGACGCCGGTCGCGACTTCTTCCCTCTGTCTGTGCATTACATCGAGAAGACCTATGCCGCGGGCCGTATTCCCGGTGGCTTCTTCAAGCGTGAAGGGCGTCCCACCGAGAAGGAGACCCTCACTTCCCGTCTGATCGACCGTCCGATCCGCCCGCTGTTTGCCGAAGGCTTCATGAACGAAGTTCAGGTCGTCTGCACCGTGGTGTCCACCGACAAGACCACTGATCCGGATGTTGCTGCGATGATCGGCACCTCCGCCGCGCTGGCCATCTCCGGTATTCCCTTCGACGGCCCGATCGCCGGCGCCCGCGTTGGTTTCGATGACGTGCAGGGCTACGTGCTGAACCCGACCTACGAGCAACTGAAGACCTCGCGCCTGGACATGGTCGTGGCCGGTACCGAAGACGCCGTGCTGATGGTTGAGTCCGAAGCGCAGGAACTGACCGAAGACCAGATGCTGGGCGCGGTACTGTTCGCCCACATGGAGTTCCAGCCGGCCATCGAGGCCATCAAGGAACTGGCTGCTGAAGCTGGCAAGCCGGCATGGGACTGGCAGCCCGCCCCGGAAAACACCGTGCTGCTGGATGCCATCAAGTCCCAGTTCGGCGCTGGTATCAGTGAAGCCTACACCATCACCCACAAGCAATCGCGCTACACCCGTCTGGGCGAGCTGCGTGACGCGGCCATCGCTGCTCTGTCCGGCGACGAAGAAGGCAAGCCCGCTGCTGCTGAAGTGAAGGACGCTTTCGGTGAGATCGAATACCGCACCGTGCGTGAGAGCATCGTCAACGGCAATCCGCGCATCGACGGTCGTGACACCAAGACCGTGCGCCCGCTGAACATCGAAGTCGGCGTGCTGGATCGCACCCACGGCTCCTCGCTGTTCACCCGTGGCGAAACCCAGGCGCTGGTCGTGACCACGCTGGGTACTGCCCGTGACGCGCAGCTGCTGGACACCCTGGAAGGTGAGAAGAAAGATCCCTTCATGTTCCACTACAACTTCCCTCCCTACTCGGTGGGCGAGTGTGGTCGCATGGGTGGCACCGGTCGCCGTGAAATCGGCCACGGTCGTCTGGCCCGCCGCGGTATCCAGGCGGTGATGCCTGATATGGACCAGTTCCCTTACAGCATCCGGGTGGTTTCCGAGATCACCGAATCCAACGGTTCCAGCTCCATGGCCTCGGTCTGTGGTGCCTCGCTGGCCCTGATGGACGCCGGCGTGCCGCTGAAGGCGCCGGTTGCCGGTATCGCCATGGGTCTGGTCAAGGAAGGCGAGAAGTTCGCCGTACTGACCGACATCCTGGGTGACGAGGATCACCTGGGCGACATGGACTTCAAGGTAGCCGGTACCGAGAAGGGTGTTACCGCGCTGCAGATGGATATCAAGATCAAGGGCATCACCGAAGAGATCATGGAGCTGGCCCTGCACCAGGCCCATGACGCTCGACTGAACATCCTGGGTCAGATGAACCAGGTGCTGCCGGCCTCGCGCAAGGAGCTGTCTGCCAACGCACCGACCATGATCAGCATGAAGATCGACTCCGACAAGATCCGTGACGTGATCGGCAAGGGTGGCGCGACCATCCGCGGTATCTGCGAAGAGACCGGCGCCTCCATCGACATCACCGATGACGGTACTGTGAAGATCTTCGCGGCCAGCAAGGACGCCGCCAACGCCGCCAAGGCACGGGTTGACGGTATCACTGCTGAAGCGGAAATCGGCAAGGTCTACACCGGCAAGGTCGAGCGTATCGTCGACTTTGGTGCCTTCGTCAGCATCCTGCCCGGCAAGGACGGCCTGGTGCACATCTCGCAGATCGCCAACCAGCGCATCGAGAAGGTGACCGACGTACTGCAGGAAGGTCAGGAAGTGAAGGTGCTGGTACTGGACGTGGACAACCGCGGCCGGATCAAGCTGTCGATGAAGGATGTGGAAGCGGCTGAGAACAGCGGCGTCTAAATCCTCCCGTACCGTCCTTGCGGCGGTGCAATGAAAAACCCCGGCCAGGCGCCGGGGTTTTTTTATGCTCTGGAAAAAATCAGGACTGATCTGGTTCGCTATTGGGGTCAGCCGTGAGGTTGCGGTCGACAGCCGTTTCCGGCTCCAGCGGCTCATTGGGATCGCCGTCCCAGGGCTTGCCGTCCAACGGCTTGGCTCGGCCCAACTCCGCTTCGTCCAGGCCATAGCGACCACCCGCTCCGGCCTTGCCTACCTCGGTGAGGTCGGTATCGGCGGGCGTGGCGGCGGTGCCCGCCTCCTCGGCCGAACGGGAGCCATCATCGGGGTTCAGGGTTTCCGGGGTAGCTTCGTCAGCGGTCGGCCCCTGGCCCGGCATCGACGCTTCGGTCAACCCCGCTTCGCCGGCTCGCTCCGCCGACTCTGCGCGCGATGGAATATTGCCGATCGGACCCATGGGCCGATCATCGGGCGCCTCGCGGTTGTCCTCTTCCACCTGCCGGCGGGCGGCATCCGTCAGGGCTTGTTCATCGGGCTCGTGTTGATCATCGCTCATCATGCACCTCCGCATCTCTGTCTAATCAGTTGACGCCGGGCGCGGGCAAAAGATTCCATATTTGATCATCACTGTCGGGATTCCGACGTTGTCTATACTGACGGGCACACGGGCAGGCAGGAGAGATTCACATGTTTCAGGTAATGCGTGTCGGCAATGATCGACTGGAGATGGACGTCGCCGGGCGGCTCGATAGCGATGGCATGCGCAGCGGCCTGCGCTCGCTCTTTACCCAGGCACAGGGTATTCAACATGGGCAGTTGCTGATCCGCGTCGGCGAACTGGAGATGCCCACAGCAGGTGCGATTGGGGTGGAACTGTCGAATCTGCCGGAGCTGTTCCGGCTGACCCGACAGTTCGATCGGTGCGCCGTCATCAGCAGCAAGGATTGGATCAGGAAGATGGGTGAGATCGAAGGCGCCGTGATCCCCGGGCTGGAAGTCAGATCCTTCCGGCCCGAGCGGGAAGCCGACGCGCTGGCCTGGCTGGTGGGTTGATCAGACGCACTGCACGACGGTGCGCGGGTCGAAATCCTTCCAACGGCCATCGCTCAATTCACCCTGGGCGTGCTCGATATCCGTTGCGCCAGTGGCTCTCAAGATATCTATCGCCTGTTGCCGCGACGGGTCATCGACCCGTACCGCCACCAGCACGCCGGGTGCCCGCTCGGTGACCTTGGGCTGTAGTTCGGCGGGCTCACCCGTCTGTTCATCCACATCCGACTCCTTGTCGGTGCTGCTGACGGCGCCCACCAGCGAGCCGGTATAGGCGCCAATACCAGCACCGATAGCGATACCGACCGGACCGATAATGGGTGCGGTCGCCGCACCAGCAACCGCACCGACCACAGCGCCGACACCGCCGCCCTTGGCCGCGCCGGTACCGGAATGACGGGCGCCGGGCGAGCTTTCATCGTCACCGCCGATGGGGTAGATGTCATGCTGGCCGTTGGGGTTGAGATAGAAGGCCGCCAGCGCGTCCCGCTGAAAACCCGCTTGCCGCAACGCTGCCACCGCGGCATCGGCTTGATCGTGAAGTTCGAATCGTCCCGCAATGATGGTATGCATAAGCTTGACCTGCGGATTGCATGTGTCCCCACAGATTAGCAAGCCGGGCGCGACTAAACCAAGCGGCTGCCCGCAGCGGGTACGCCAGCGATCTCCGTGGCGGTCAGCGCCCGGTATTGGCCAGGACGCAGCGCCGGGTCCAGTTCGATAGTCCCCATACTTTCGCGATGCAGTGAAGTCACCCGGTTGCCGACCGCATGAAACATGCGCTTGACCTGATGGTGGCGGCCCTCATGGATGGTCAGCCGCGCCTGACAGGGGGCGAGCAACTGCAACTGGGCGGGGGAGGTATCGACACCCTCACGGGCGAGGTGAATGCCCCGCGCGAAGCGCGCAGCAGCCTGCTCGGCGATCGGCTCGGCAGTGCCTACCAGGTAGACCTTGGGGATGCGCCGGCCGGGTTCGGTCAGGCGGCGGGACCAGAGACCATCATTGGTGAGAATCAGCAGGCCGGTGGTGCTGCGGTCCAGCCGCCCGGCCAGGTGCAGCTGTTGGCGCAATGGCTCGGCAAGCAGTTCCATCACGGTGGGGTGAACCGGGTCGCAGGTGGCGCTGAGGTAGCCGGCCGGCTTGTGCAACATCAGATACAGGGCGGTATGCCGTTGCAGCACAATGTCATCCAGCTGCACGGTGGTGAAGCGGTCGATGCGCTGCTGCCCGTCGCGCACGACCCGCTCATCAACCCGCACCCGGCCGGCGGCAATCAGCAGTCGGGCGGTCTGCTGGCTGTGTTCGGTGTGCAGGGCTATGAATCGGTCGAGTCGCATCGGGCTATTATAAGCCTATTCGACGGTTTTCCATGGAGTGCCCATGCTGCGACTCTTTGTTGGTATCGAATTGCCGGACACGGTCAGGCAGGCGCTGGCCGAGCTGCGGGAGGCCCATCCCGCGGCGCGTTGGCATGAGCCGGAACAGTTGCATTTGACCTTGAGCTTCATCGGCCAGGTGGAGCAAGGCCGTGTCCAGAGCATTGCGCAGGCGCTGGTGGACCCGCCTGGCTCGCCGTTCGAACTGGCGGTACAGGGAGTCGGCTATTTTGGCAGTGCCGAGCGGCCGCGGATTATCTGGGCCGGGGTGGCCGATTCAGCGCCATTGTATCGATTGCAGCAGCAAGTGGAGGCGCGGCTGCTTCCGCTCGGGCTGCAGCTGGATGAGCGGCCCTATACACCCCACATCACCCTGGCGCGGGTCCGCCAGGGCCTGCCACTGCAGACATTTCTGCAGCGGCATGGGACGCTGGGGCTACCGGCCTTCACGGTGGAGCACATCTGTCTGTTTCTCAGCAGTGGCGGTGAACGGGGCGTGCGTTACCAGGTGCTCCAGCGCTTCCCGCTGGCCTAGGGTCTGTTCCCGTTTCATTCGCCTGCGCGCCGGCGCCTGTTTTTTGCGCGAGACAAGGCGCGAGATGCGAGGTTTGGTGGGCCAAATAAGCATCGAGTAACGCAGCATCGCGCAAAAAACAGGCCCGGCCCTTCGGGTTGCGCGTAAAAACTCGCCATGCGTCGTTGTGGGACTTGGCAAGGGAATAACCATTGCCTGCATCCCACGCCTAGCCTGGCGAGTTTTTACGCTGCAACGCGCAGGCGAATGAAACGGGAACAGACCCTAGCCGTTCGATCAGTCCCGCGCCAGCGCCAGGGCGACACCCTGGCCACCGCCGATGCACAGCGTGGCGAGCCCCTTGCGCGCATCGCGGCGCTGCATTTCATGCAACAGCGTCACCAGCACGCGGCAGCCCGACCCGCCAATGGGATGCCCCAGGGCGATGGCGCCGCCATTGACGTTGACCTTGTCCATATCCCAGCGCAGTTCGCTGGCCACAGCCAGCGCCTGGGCGGCAAAGGCTTCGTTGGCTTCGACCAGGTCCAGCTCCTCGACCTTCCAGCCGGCCTTGCTCAGGCAGCGTTGGGTGGCGCTGACCGGGCCAATGCCCATGATCGCGGGATCCACGCCGGAGCTGGCATGGGCGGCGATCCGCGCCAGGACCGGCAAACCCAGCTCGCGGGCCTTGTCCGCGCTCATCAGCATGACCGCTGCCGCGCCATCGTTCAGGCTGGAGGCGTTGCCGGCGGTAACGGTGCCGTCGTTCTTGAATGCCGGGCGCAATTTGCCCAGGGATTCGAGGGTGGTGGACGCTCGGGGTTGCTCGTCCTGGTCAACGGTCAGTGGCTCGCCCTTGCGCTGGGGAATGAGCACCGGGGTGATTTCCGCAGCGAAGCGCCCGGCGGTCTGCGCCGCCACAGCCTTCTGCTGGGAAGCGAGGGCGAAGGCATCCTGCTGTTGGCGGCTGAGATCGTAACGCTCGGCCAGGTTCTCTGCGGTGATGCCCATATGATAGTCGTTGAAGGCGTCCCACAGACCGTCATGGACCATGCTGTCGACCAGCTTGCTGTCGCCCATGCGCTGACCGGTGCGGGAGGTCGGCAGCAGGTGGGGAGAGCGGCTCATGGACTCCTGCCCGCCGGCGATCATGATGTCGGCATCGCCACAGCGGATGGCCTGGACGGCCAGATGCACTGCCTTGAGTCCGGAGCCGCAGACCTTGTTGATGTTCAGCGCCGGCACGCTGTGCGGCAACCCGGCCTGCACGGCGGCCTGACGGGCAGGGTTCTGCCCGCAGCCGGCGGTCAGTACCTGACCCATGATGACTTCGTCGACGCTGGCCGGGTCGACACCGGTCTGCTCGAGCAGGGCGCGGATGACCGTCGCGCCGAGCTGATGGGCAGGCACATCGGCAAACTGGCCACCGAAACTGCCGATGGCAGTTCGGGTGGCGGCAACAATCACGACCTCTTGCATGCGTACTTCCTCAGCTTTTATCCGGAACAGCGGCAAGAATAGAGGTCCGTATCACATTCAACAACCGTCATCGTGTCGCTAGGCACGGTTCAGGCGATGTTCTATCAATTCCTCGACCACCGCTGGATCGGCGAGCGTGGAGGTATCCCCCAGGGTATCCAGCTCATCACAGGCGATCTTGCGCAGGATCCGGCGCATGATCTTGCCCGAGCGGGTCTTCGGCAATCCCGGCGTCCATTGGATGAAATCCGGTCGGGCGAAGGCGCCGACCTGTTCGCTGACATAAGCCTTGAGTTCGACCAGCAGCTCGTCGGAGGGGATGACCCCGCGCATCGGCATGACGTAGGCATAGATGGCCTGGCCCTTGATGTCATGGGGACAGCCGACCACTGCCGCTTCAGCGACGGCGTCATGCAGCACCAGCGCACTTTCCACCTCGGCAGTGCCGATGCGGTGGCCGGAGATGTTCAGAACGTCGTCCACCCGCCCGGTGATCCAGTAATAGCCATCCTCGTCGCGGCGCGCCCCGTCGCCGGTGAAGTAGACACCCTGGTACGTGCTGAAGTAGGTGTCGATCAGGCGCTGATGGTCACCGTAGACGGTGCGGATCTGGCTGGGCCAGGAGCGTTTGATCACCAGGTTGCCATCGCCTGGGCCATGCACTTCGTTGCCGTCGTTATCGAACAACGCCGGTTCGACGCCAAAGAACGGGCGGGTGGCCGATCCCGGCTTGAGATCGGTAGCGCCGGGCAGCGGGGCGATCATGATCGAGCCGGTCTCGGTCTGCCACCAGGTATCCACTACCGGACAGCGGCTATCACCGACCACATGGTAGTACCACTCCCAGGCCTCGGGGTTGATCGGCTCGCCGACACTGCCGAGCAGCCGCAGGCTGGCCCGGGAGGCGGATTTCACCGGTTCGTCACCCAGCGCCATGAGTGCCCGGATGGCGGTGGGCGCGGTGTAGAAGACATTGACCTGATGCTTGTCGATGACCTGCCAGCAGCGCGAGGCGTCCGGATAGGTCGGCACGCCTTCGAACATCAGCGTGGTGGCGCCGTTGCACAGCGGGCCATAGATGATATAGGAGTGACCGGTCACCCAGCCGACGTCCGCGGTGCACCAGTACACCTCACCGTCGTGATAGTCGAATACATAATGGTGGGTGAGGGCGGCGCTGAGCAGGTAACCACCGGTAGTGTGCAGCACGCCCTTGGGTTTGCCGGTGGAGCCGGAGGTATAGAGGATGAACAGCGGATCTTCGCTGTCCATGGGTTCCGGCTCGCAGTCGGCGCTGACCGCGGCGCAGGCGTCGTGATACCAGACGTCACGGTGTTCATGCCAGGCGATATCCGCACCGGTGCGCTTGACGGTGACCACGGTGTGCACGTCAGGGCAGTCGTTCAGGGCCTTTTCGACGTTCTGCTTCAAGGCCACGGACTTGCCACCGCGTACGCCTTCGTCCGCGGTGATGACCACCCGGCAATCGGCATTGAGGATACGATCGCGCAGGGCATCAGGGGAAAAGCCGCCGAACACCACCGAATGCACCGCACCGATGCGGGCGCAGGCGAGCATGGCGAAGGCGGCTTCGGGAATCATCGGCATGTACAGGCAGACCCGGTCGCCCTTCTTCACACCCCGTGCCTTCAATACGTTGGCCAGGCGACAGACCTGTTCATGCAATTCGCGAT
>DXBL01000152.1 GCA_019116555.1 Candidatus Pseudomonas excrementavium | reverse complement strand
CCTACGCTTGCCGCCTCGCGGCCATGCTCCTACAGTGGTTGCTCAGCCACTCATCCATCGCGACCACGAGGTGCCCATGTCCCCGTTCAGCTTCGCCACCACTGCCCGCATCCTCTGCGAAACCGGCGCCGCCAGCCGCCTGGCGCAACTGTGCCGGGAGCGGGATGCGCAGCGGGTATTGATCGTTACCGATCCCGGCATTACCCAGCTGGGCTTGTTGGGTGACGTCTTGCCAGGCTTCGCCGAGACCGGCATGAGCGTGGAGGTGTTCGACCAGGTGGTGGCCGATCCGCCGGAAGAAGTGGTCTTCGCCGCCGTGCACCAGGCCCAGGCGATGAATGCGCAACTAATTATCGGTTTTGGTGGCGGCAGCTCGATGGACGTAGCCAAGCTGGTGGCGCTCCTGGCCCACCCGCATACCAGCCAGAGCCTGACCGAGATCTACGGTGTGGATAACGCCCGGGGCCAGCGCCTGCCGCTGATCCAGGTACCGACCACCGCCGGCACCGGCTCGGAAGTCACCCAGATCGCCATCATCACCACCGGCGCCACTACCAAGACCGGTGTGGTCTCGCCACTGTTGCTACCGGACCTGGCGCTGCTGGATGCCGAACTGACCCTCGGCCTGCCCCCGGCGGTCACCGCCGCCACCGGTATCGACGCGATGGTGCATGCCATCGAGGCCTATACCAGCAAGCTGAAGAAGAACCCGCTGTCCGACATGCTGGCCCGCGAGGCCCTGCGCCTGCTGGCCGGCAACCTGGACGAGGCGGTACACAACGGCAGCAATCGCGAGGCGCGCCAGGCCATGCTGCTGGGCTCGCTGCTGGCCGGCCAGGCGTTCGCCAACGCTCCGGTAGCGGCGGTGCATGCACTGGCCTATCCGCTGGGCGGGCACTTCCATATTCCCCACGGGCTGTCCAACGCCCTGGTGCTGCCCAGCGTGATCGCCTTCAACGCTCCGGCAGCCGAATCCCTGTACGTCGAACTGGCGCCGTTGCTGGTGCCGGACTGCCAGCCCGGTGATGCTGCCAGCCTGACCGACCAGTTGATCACCGCCCTGTCCCAACTCAGCCCACGCTGCAACCTGCCCAGCCGCCTGCGCGACGCCGGCGTCCCGGAGGATAGCCTGGAGCTGTTGGCCAGGGAGGCCATGTTGCAACAACGGCTGCTGGTGAATAATCCACGGGAAGTGACCGAGGCGGACGCGCTGGCAATCTACCGGCAGGCGTATTGAAGCTCTGGCTGGCCTATCGACCAGCATCGCGGCGAGGCGCCGCGATAGCGTCCGCAAGACGCCAGGGTTTTCCGCCATCAATACAATATAAGCAACGAGCATGTGCAAGTGATGACCATCAAGCCCCAACGCAACGACTATCCCTACCTGCACCCCATCACCACCCGCTGGCATGACAACGATATCTACGGCCATATCAACAACGTCACCTACTACGCCTTCTTCGACAGCGCGGTGAACAGCTGGTTGATCAACGAGGGCGGGCTGGATATCCACCAGGGGGAGCAGGTGGCCTTTGTGGTGAGTTCCGGCTGCGACTATTTTGCGCCGGTGGCCTTTCCCGAGCGGATCGAGATCGGCGTACGGGTAGCCAGGCTGGGCAGCAGCTCGGTGCATTACGAGCTGGCGCTGTTCAAGGCGGGAATGGCGGAAGCCTGCGCCGCCGGACGCTTCGTGCATGTGTTCGTCGAGCGCGCCAGCAACCGCGCCTGCCCGATACCACCGGGGCCGCGCGCGGCGCTGGAACGTTTGATCAACCTCTGAAGAATGCCTGCGTTCGGCCAGGACTGCTAAAGAGGCTGGGGGGACAGATTTACTCGAATGGTCGCTCATTCCACCAGGGATAGAAGTTCGGGCGATCCTTGCTCGGACGCAACTTGAATTCCGGGGCGCGCTTTTCCAGGAAGGAACGCACACCCTCCTTGGCATCTTCCGACTCACCCATGAAGGCAATCGCCCGGGAATCGACCTTGTGCGCCTCCATCGGATGATCGGCACCGAGCATGCGCCAGATCATCTGCCGGTTGAGCAGCGCCGACATCGGCGCGGTGTTATCGGCAATTTCACGGGCCAGGGCGTAAGCCGCGGGCATGAGTTCATCGGGCTCGTGGATGCTGCGAATCAGCCCACCCTTGAGCGCTTCCTCGGCGCCGAATACACGGCCGGTATAGACCCATTCGGCAGCCTGCATCGGTCCCACCAAACGCGGCAGGAACCAGCTGGAGCAGGCCTCCATGGTGATGCCCCGACGGGCGAAGACGAAGCCGAACTTGGCGTTGGTCGATGCCATACGGATATCCATCGGCAGGGTCATGGTGACCCCCACACCCACCGCCGCGCCGTTGAAGGCACCGATCACCGGTTTGGTGCATTCGTAGATGCGCAGGGACACGGTACCGCCGCCATCGCGCAGGTCAGCGCCCTCCGGCTGGTCGGTGCGGGTGTGACGGTTGAAGGTATCGCCGCCCTTCTCCAGGTCGGCACCCGCACAGAAGGCCCGGCCGGCACCGGTGACGATGATCACTCGCACATTGTCATCCGCATCGGCAGCATCGAAGGCCGCGATCAGTTCACGGCGCATCGGGCCGTTGAAGGCGTTCATGCGGTC
>DXBL01000151.1 GCA_019116555.1 Candidatus Pseudomonas excrementavium | reverse complement strand
GACATGCCCAACCCCCAACTCAGCATCATGGTGGTGGACGATACCAAGTTCAGCAGTGCCGTCATAGGCCACACCTTGTCCCAGGCGGGCTATACGGATATCCGCTTTGCCAGCTCCGCCATGGCCGCTCTTGCCATGCATGAGGAGCGCGCCGCCAGCGTCATGGTCGCCGACTGGCTGATGCCGGAGATGGATGGACTGCAACTGACCACGCGCATTCGCCAACGCGATGAACAGACCAATCACTACACCTACGTCATGCTGTTGACCGCCCGGGAAGGCGACAATGTGCTGGGCGAGGCATTCGATCGGGGCGTGGACGACTTCATCAGCAAATCGGCGATGAACGAACAACTGCTGCCGCGCATCTATGCCGCCGACCGGATCACCCAACTGATCAACCGATTGCTCGACGAGAACCGCCTGCTGGCCAGCAACAATGCCCAGCTCGAAGAACACAACCTGGTCGACAGCCTGACCGCTCTGGGTAACCGCCGCTATCTGCTGCAGCGCCTGGAAGATGCCCTGCAACAGGTCGAGTCCCGGGGCGGTTTCTGTTCACTGCTGGTACTGGGCATCCAGAATTTCGATGAGATGGGCAGCCGCTTCGGTGAAGCGGTACAGCAGGAACTCCTGCGGGGGATCGCCCGGCGCCTGCAGCAACTGGTCCGGCCGATGGATGTGATCTCGCGCATCGGCGCCAACACCTTCGCCATCTGCACCGTCGGCGACAGCGCCGATGACTGCAAGCCCAACAGTTTCCGCCGCCTGCATGACGGCCTCAATCTCAAGGCCTTCAAGACCAGCGAAGGCTACCTCTCGGTGCGTGCCGGTCTGTCCGTCAGCACCGTGGACCGCAATGATCAGGGCGCCAGCGCGGACACCATGTTGCAGCAGACCGAGCAGCATCTCAGCCAGGCGTACGCCACCAACCTGATCACCGAAGTACGGATGCCGCAGGTTGTCTGAGACCCTGTATATCCTCGGTGCGGGCAGCCTCGGCCTGCTGTGGGCAGCGCGCTGCGCCCGCGCCGGCATCGACTGCCGGCTTATCCTACGCACCCCTGCCGCGCTGCGCGAGTGGCAGGACCGTGACAGTGTTTTACTGCTGGAGCGCCAGGGCGCCGTAGAAAGTATTCAGGTAACCGCTGAACTGGCTGATAGCAGCGAGACGCCGATCCGTCGCCTGATCATCACCACCAAGGCCTGGGCCGTGGCCGGCGCCCTGGAAAGCATCGCACCCCGATTGCGGGCTGACAGTCAGTTAGTGCTGCTGCAGAACGGTCTGGGCAGCCAGCAGGCTGTCAGCGAGCGATTTCCCACCCAGCGGGTGCTCTATGCCAGCACCACCGATGGCGCCTGGAAGCGCGCCGCCAACCAGGTGGTCTGGGCTGGCACCGGCCAGACGTTGGTGGGCGACCCGCGACAGGAGCCGGCGCCGGAATGGTTGGCGCTGCTGACACAAGCGGGCATCGATTGGCGCTGGGAGCGGGAGATCCTGCCGGTGCTCTGGCTGAAGCTGGCGATCAATTGCGCCATCAACCACATCACCGCATTGCACGATTGCCCCAACGGCGAGGTGCCAGAGCGGGCCGGGCCCCTGTTCGGGCCGTTGTTGGTCGAGCTGCACACCCTGCTCGCCAGTCAGAGCGTGCAACTGGGCCAGACCGAGTTGATCGAGCGCGTGCACGCCGTCATCCAGGCCACCGCCGCCAACAGCTCGTCCATGCGCCAGGATGTACATGCCGGCCGCCGCACCGAAATTGACTTCATCCTCGGCCACGCCTGCCGCACCGCCCGCCTCGCCGGGCTGACCACACCAGTGCTCGATGCATTGCATCAACAGCTGCAGAGCCACCTGATAAACCTCGGCCTGCCGCCCGACTGAGCGGGGAACACTGTTTAGTCACGATTGCCTGCCTGGGAACGTCAAGCCCCATGGGTCGCGCCCGACTCGATGAGCGGAAGCTGGCTGGTAATCAGTGATGCTGCCGGCCAGCCTTGGTACGAGCTGTTGCTCGAACCGCCCAGGAACCCCACTCCTTGAGCCCCAGCCCAGACTGCAGCTTCTTGTGCCACCAGAATATCCGGGCTAGGCTGGCGCTCCTTTTCTGCAGGAGATCGACATGGGCTACCGTCTGAGCAAACTTTATACCCGCACCGGCGATGCCGGCACTACCGGCCTGGCCAACGGCAGCCGCGTGGCCAAGGACAGCCCGCGTATTGAAGCCATGGGTGCGGTGGACGAGTTGAACAGCTGTATCGGCGTACTGCTGGCGGGGCTGGTCAGCGAGGCGCTGGCGCCGGTGCAGGTCGCCTTGGCACCGGTGCAGCACCGGTTGTTCGATGTCGGTGGGGAACTGGCCATCCCCGATGCGCTGATCATCAGCGCCGAGGATGTTGCCGAACTGGAAGCGCTGATCGACGAGTTCAATGCCCAGGTGCCGCCACTGAAGGAATTCATCCTCCCCGGCGGTTCACTGCTGATTGCCCAGGCCCACCTGGCCCGCAGCGTCTGCCGCCGCGCCGAGCGTCGTTACCAGACCCTGGCCGCGCAGCAGGCGATCAACCCGCAGGCATTGGCCTACCTGAACCGTCTGTCCGATCTGTTGTTCGTATTGGCCCGGAGCATTGCCCGGCTGGAAAACACCCCCGAAGTGCTGTGGCAGCCGAAGCCCAAGCCAGCCGAGTGAGCGCGGCTGGATAGTCGTCTGAACGGCCACAGCGGGTTGCGACACCCCCATTCCGGAGCACTCCACATCGTCATCCTTCGCGCCCGACTGCATGGATGCAGGAGTTAGAGCGACGCAGGAAGCCAAAGCCGAGGCGAAGGATCGACCGGCCACGCCGGAGCCAGTCGGGAAGCTGGATCCTCGGCCTGCGCCGAGGATGACGAGAGGAGTTAGCGCGAGGATGACGAGAGGGGCGTAGCGCCGAGGATGACGAGAGGGGCGTAGCGCCCCCTCAGACCCGGAACGCGCTGATGATCTTCTGCAACTCCCCGACCAGTTCGCCCATCCGGTCACTGGCCTCCTCCGTGCGCCGCGCGCCATCGGCGGTGCGTTCGCCGGATTGATTGATCTGCACGATGTTCTGGTCAATATCGTGGCTCACCGCCGTCTGCTGCTCGGCTGCCGCGGCAATCTGCTGGCTCTGGTCGACGATCTGAGTGACGGCCCGCAGGATATTGTCCAATGCCGACTGCACCTTGATCGACGAATCCACCGCCTCACCGGTCATGCTGTGGCTCATGCCCATGGCCTTCACCGCCGCCCCGACCCCGCCCTGCAGGCGATCGATCATCTGCTCGATTTCCTGGGTGGACTGCTGGGTGCGCTGTGCCAGCGTCCGCACTTCATCGGCCACCACCGCAAAACCACGGCCCTGCTCGCCGGCTCTGGCCGCTTCGATCGCGGCGTTGAGCGCCAGCAGGTTGGTCTGTTCGGCCACGCCCTTGATCACATCCAGCACGCGGCTGATGGAGGCGCTGTCGTCGGCCAGGTTGTTAATCACCTTCACCGAGTTCTCGATTTCCATGGCCAGTTTCTCGATCCCGTCAACCGAGGACTCGACCATGCGCCGCCCGGTGAGGGTTTCGCTGTTGACCTGCTCGGCATTGGTTACCGCCAGGGCCGCGCTGCGCGCCACTTCCTGGGAGGTGGCGGCCATTTCATTCATCGCCGTGGCCACCTGTTCGATCTGGGTCCGCTGGCTCTCCACCGCCTGACTGCTCTCGCTGGAGATGCCGATCACCTGGCGCGATTGGTCGCCGACCAGCCCCGACGTCTGGCTGACATGCCGGATCAGCCCCTGGATACGCTCGATGCTGCCATTGAACTCTCCGGCCAGCTTGCCCAGCTCGTCGCGGCTGGTCACTGTCACCCGCGCCGTCATATCACCCACCGCCACCTTCGCCATGGTGTCAGACAGCGTCTGGATAGTGCGTCGGGTCGCCATATAGAAGCCCAGATACAGCCAGATGATCAGCACCAGGATGACCGCCAGCGCCACGACCAGAATCAGCATTGCCCGATTGCCGTCGCTCAGACGCTCACCGAGTCCCTGCTTGAGAAACTGCAGTATCTCCCGGCTGAAGGCATGGGTGTGGCCCATCTCGGTGCTCATGCGCTGGAAATACGCGTCCCAGGTATCGTCATAGGTAGCGGCGAGGATGATCTCGTCCTCGAAGATCCCCTGCGCCCGCTCCAGCGATGCATTGCTGGCCTGCGCGGCCGCACGCAGCGGTTCCAATGAGGACTGCTGCAGGAAGGACTGGGCCTGGCTGTAATTGACGCCCAGGCGCTGGGTTTCCTCCAGCAGCCGGTCCATGTCCCGGCTGGCGTCGGAATTCAGATAGCCCAGCCCCATGGAATAGGCACCCGTGGCCCGACCGAACCCCAGTACGGAAGTGATCTGCGGGGCGTGGTCGACCAGCAGATCAGTCAACTGGCGCACATTGCGCTCGTAATCGTGGGCCAGCCCGCTGTATGCCGCACTGAAGTTCAGCAGGGTCACCATCCCCACATGGGCCTGGGTCGACATCTGTCCACGGTTGCGCAACGAGGCGCCATCGATCTTGCGGTATTCGGCCAGCAACTCGTCACGCTTGCCGATCAGTTCAGCCGCGTCGGGGTCGGAGGCGTTCAGCGGCAGGTCCTCCAGGCCGCTGACCAGGCGCTGCAACGCCTCGCTGCTGCGCCGCTCCAGCTCCGGTCCGTGCTCGCCGGCACCCAAGTGAAAGGCAATGATATCGAGACCGCGCAGAATCTCGGCGTCGACCAACAGGCCGGATACCCGTTCCAGCAGTTCCATCGAGTCCAGCGCGTGGCGGGATATCTGCACCCGATCCCACGCCTGGTTCACCAACATGCCGCTGACCACGATCAATGGCACGAAACACAGGGCGCTGATCAGACAGAATTTCATGGCGTAGCCGAGACGGTTCATCAGGGCCATGGCGGGTGCCAGCAGGGTGTTCACATTATTCTCCTTGTCCGATCCCGGCTCCGTGCTGCACCACGGCGCCGTATGTCGACACATCGATTATTGCCAGCCCGCAATACCCGCGGGGCAGCATGTCCTTTTTCTATCGGCGCCATAGGTTTTTTCTTTAGCGCCGGATATCAGCCCAGCATGGACAGGAAGGCGATGATCACGGCCCAGGTGAGCAGCGCGCGGATCATCAGTTGACGGGTATCGGTGAGGGTATCGCCCTGCTGCGCTGTCGCCACCGGTTCGACCGCACTACCGGTGAGTGCCGCCCGGGCGCAGCGGGCCGCCAGTTCGCCACCGGGCAGCTCCCAGTCGGTTGCCAGGTCGCGCAGCGTACGCAAGGTAACATCAAAGTGGCCGACCAACGCCAGACTCAGCCCCAGCAGGCGAGCCGGTATCCACTCCAGCGCATGGGCCAGCATGGCTGCCGGCCGAGCGGCAGGCAACACCGGCCGTTGCGCGGCCAGCAGCAACAGCCGCCAGGCCACCGCGCCCAGCGGGCCCAACAGCAGATACCAGAATGCCGGAACGAAATAATCCTGCAGGGTCACGGCCACCAGGCGCCCCTGCACCGCCACGGGCATCGTTTCAGCCTCAGCGACAGGTTCCACGCCCAGTTGCTCGGCAATCAACCCCGCCGCGGCATGGTCGCCACGCAGCCATGCCGCCTGGTAGTCATGGGTCATGCGCCCCAGCGGGTCGTGCCGGCCAATGCACAGTAGCAACAGCGCGACATGCAGAATCAATGTAAGCAGCCCATAGAGCAGGCCTTGTACGCCCCAGAGCAGCAGCCCCAGCGGCAACAGCAACGAGAGTATCGCCAGCAGCGCCAGCCGATCGCCGCCGCGCCGCCCAGCCCAGTCCACCCAGGGCGCGAGCCCTTCCTGCGGATAACCGGTGCGCCAGGGCGTCCATAGCAGAATCAGCGCCACCAGCAGCAATACCAGAAATGTCATATGCCACCCTCATCCGTCGGTGCGGTATCGGTCAATGAATCAAGATAACGGGCCCAGTCGAAGCAGGGGCCCGGATCGGTCTTGCGCCCGGGAGCGATGTGTTCATGGCCGGTAATCCGTGCGCGGGTAATGGGCGGAAAGGCTCGCTGCAGGACCCGGGTCAGGGCTATCAGGCTGGCATACTGGGCGTCGGCGAAGGGCTGATCATCGGTGCCTTCCAGTTCGATGCCCAGGGAGAAATCATTGCAGTTCTCGCGTCCCTCGAAGCATGACTGGCCGGCATGCCAGGCCCGATCATGACAGGAGACGAACTGGGTCACGGTGCCATCGCGCTCGATAAGAAAGTGCGCCGATACCCGCAGCTCGGCGATCTCGGCAAAATACGGATGGGCGTCGCGATCAAGTGTGCCGGAGAAAAACTGCTGGACGCAGCCGGTACCGAACTGGCCCGGCGGCAGGCTGATGTTGTGGATCACCAACAGCGAAATATCGGCTCCCGCGGGGCGCGCATTGAAATGCGTCGACGGACAATGCCGTACCCCTCTGAGCCAACCGTTGGCCGTATCAATCTGCATGAATCCACCCTGACAGCAAAACCACTATGATAGGGGCTGCCGTGGGGCGGGCTCAATCCCTGGGCGTGCGCAACTGGCGCAGATTGCCGATTACCGACTCCAGGGCTCGATCAAATAACTGATCGTCCGCGAGCAGGTGAATCAGCTGCCGCTCATACTGGTGCGCCAGCGTCGTACTAGTGAACTCCGCCACCTTCATGCCGGCCCGGTTGACGAAGATGTACTTGCCGCTGAAGCTGATGATCGCTGCCAGCTTGCAGCGCTGCGCCGGCTGGTCACCTATCCCGCTCAGCTCGAACCAGCTGCCGGCATGCAGGCGCTCCACCCAGGCGATGGCGGCAGCGCTGGGCAGCTCATCGACCAGTTCGACCGGCTCTTTATTGGCGGGGCTGGGCAGCAGCGTCTCGTCAACCAGTACCGTCTCGGTCAGCACCGGTATGCCGCCCTCCGGCACTGTTGCGGCCGCCGTCTCGTAGAGCGCTACGGGTTCGCGTACGCCAGCCTCCAGGGAGCTCGCAGCGTCCGGCCGCGGCGGCTGGGACAATCGGGTTGCGCGATGCAGCACGGTACGTTGC
>DXBL01000150.1 GCA_019116555.1 Candidatus Pseudomonas excrementavium | reverse complement strand
CACCGTGGTCTGGGATGCGGCCACCGGTGAGCCGGTCTACCCCGCCATCGTCTGGCAGGACCGGCGCACCGCCGCCTTCTGCGACCACCTGCAGTCCGAAGGCCATGAAGACCTGATCAATCAGCGCACTGGGCTGCTGATTGATCCCTACTTTTCTGCGACCAAGCTGCGCTGGGTGTTGGACAATGTGGACGGCGTCCGCGAGCGTGCCGAGCGGGGTGAGCTGCGCTTCGGCACCATTGACTGCTTTCTGCTGTGGCGCCTGACCGGCGGCCGAGTGCACCGCACCGATGCAACCAATGCCTCACGCACCATGCTGTTCAACATCCACGATCAACAATGGGACGAAGACCTGCTGCAGTTGCTGGAGATACCCCGCAGCCTGCTGCCGGAGGTAATGGATAACGCTGCGGACTTCGGCCAGACCGATCCAACCCTGTTCGGCGCCAGCCTGCCCATCGCCGCCATGGCCGGTGATCAGCAGGCCGCATTGATCGGCCAGGCCTGTTTCGCCCCCGGCAGCGTCAAGAGCACCTACGGCACCGGTTGCTTCATGGTGATGAATACCGGTGACCAACCGGTGGCTTCTTCGCACCGCCTGCTGACCACGGTTGGCTATCGGCTCGGCGGGCGGACCACCTATGCCCTGGAGGGCAGCATTTTCGTCGCCGGTGCGGCCATCCAGTGGCTGCGCGATGGCCTCAAACTGATCCGCCATGCGGATGAGACCGAAGCCCTGGCCGAACAGGTGGGTGATCAGAGTGGGGTCTACCTCGTACCGGCCTTCACCGGTCTGGGCGCGCCCTACTGGGACCCGCAGGCACGCGGGGCGATCTTCGGCCTGACCCGGGACACCGGCATTGCCGAAATCGTCACCGCCGGGTTGCAATCGGTGTGCTTCCAAACCCGCGACTTGCTTGAAGCGATGACCGCCGATGGCGCCATCGCCACCTCAGCGTTACGCGTCGATGGCGGTATGGTGGTGAACAACTGGATGGTCCAGGCCTTGGCCAATACCCTCGGCGTACCGGTGGACCGACCGCAGGTGACGGAGACCACGGCCCTCGGCGTGGCCTGTCTGGCGGGCTTGCACATGGGGTTGTTCGACAGCCTGGAGGCCATCGCGGCGCGCTGGGATTGCGCGCGCAGCTTCCAGCCAGCCATGCCCGAGGAGCGCCGGGAAGCGCTCTATAGCGGTTGGCTGGACGCGGTCAGCCGGATCAGGAATCAGCATCCCTGATCGGCTTGTCCTGGGTCGGGATGACCGGCGCTGCCGCCCCCAAGTCGGTCTCCTCGGCCAGTTCAACCTGGGATAACTCCTCCGTCGGCACGGCCAGGACCTCCTGTTCCTCCCGCGCTTCGGTGTAAAGACTCCAGGCGGCGATGAACAATGCCGCGATCAGCGGTCCGATGACGAAGCCGTTGAGGCCGAACAGTGCCAGCCCGCCGAGCGTGGAAATCAATACGACATAATCCGGCAGCTTGGTGTCCTTGCCCACCAGAATCGGGCGCAGTACGTTGTCCGCCAGGCCGATGACCACCGCGCCAAACGCCGTCAGCACCGCCGCCTGCCAGATCGCCCCGGTGGCCAGAAAGTAGATCGCCACCGGGCCCCAGATCAAGCCGGCACCCACTGCTGGCAGCAGCGACAACACCGCCATGATCACGCCCCACAGCAGCGCGCCCTGCAGCCCCAGCGCCCAGAAAATGAAGCCGCCCAGCGCACCCTGCACTACCGCCACGGCAATGTTGCCTTTGACCGTTGCCTTGATCACGGTGGTGAACTTGCTGAGCAGGTGCTGCTTGTAGCCTTCGCCCAGCGGAATGGCCCGACGGATCCTCGAAGCCACCTGGCGACCATCGCGCAGCAGGAAGAACAGCAGATAGAGCATGATCGCGAAGCTGATCAGAAACTGGAAGGTGTTCTGCCCAATGCTGAACGCCTTGGTCGCCAGGTACTGACTACCGCTCATGGCCAGCTGGGAAATACGCTCCTGCACGCTGGAGATGTCGGTCATGCCAAACCGCGCCAGCAGATCCTGGGCGAAGTCCGGCAGAGCGTTGATAACCTGCTGCAGATAGTCCCCGAAATTGAGGGTACCCGTATCGATCCGCTGGTAGATCGCCGCTCCTTCCTGGACCAGGGCGCCGGCCAGCAGGCTGACCGGCAGAATCACCATCAGCAGGATGATCAAGAGCGTGATCAGCGCTGCCAACCCGCGCCGCTGATTGAGCCGCGCCTCGAACCGCCGCTGCATCGGCTGGAAGATCAATGCCAGGATGGTCCCCCAGAAAACAGCGCCATAGAACGGCAGCAGCAGCCAGATGAAAGCCACCGACACCAGCGCCAGCAGCAGGATGAAACTCTTGTTTTCAAAGTTCTCGTTGAGCATGACCGGCCAGCCACTCCAGATTCCATGGAAAACATGGAGGATACCAGTGGCAATCGATTGCAGATAGCGTGCCGCGTGCCAATTCATGTGCGCATGTGTGTCCGCGGAAATTGACCTAAACCCTGCAGCCGGCCTGCTGTCCCAAAGGATGAGTACCTTTCATTGGCAAACCGGAGATTCCCATCATGAGAACCCTAGCTCTGATCTTCACCACCGCGCTGCTGGCCAGCCCGGTCGCCTTTGCCCAGGATGTCACCTGTACATCCAACATGCAGGAACTGGCGCGCTATTCATCGGCGCCCCTGGATCAACTGTCCGACGAGGCGCGGACCCAACTGGAGGATCACATCCGCCTGGCCGGTGAAGCCCAGGCACAAGGCGACGAGGAAGGCTGTGTCGTGCATTCCAGCAAGGCGTTGCAGGAGATCAACAGCATCGGCACCGACGATGGCGGCGCGTCGGGTAATAACGGCAGCTAAGCCGAAAGCCGCCTGCAGAAACCAAAAAAGCCCTGATTCTGCGAATCAGGGCTTTCGGTATTGGTCGGAGCGACTGGAATCGAACCAGCGACCTTCTCGTCCCGAACGAGACGCGCTACCAGGCTGCGCTACGCTCCGTGTTGGTGAGGCGGCATTTTACATAATCGTCCATTTTTCACAAGGGGATTTTGAAAAAATCTTTTGCCGCCCGGTGCTTAGAGCGCTTTCCCATACCGTCATCCTTCGCGAAGGCGGAGGATCCACCGGCAACTCCAGAGCCAAGGCAATACTGGATTCTCGGCCTCGGCTTTGACTTCCTGCGTCGCCCTAGCTCCTGCATCTATGCGTTCGCCGAGAACGACGAGAGCGAGCCCTGTCGGCGCGTCATTTTGTCAGGCAGAAAAAATCCCGTCGCGGTCAGACCGGGACGGGATTATCGCAGCTCGCGGGAGCTCACTCCGCGGCGGCGGCGCTCACCATGGTCTTCAGTTCACCGGAGTCGAACAGTTCCTGGATGATGTCGCTGCCACCGACCAGCTCACCCTTGACCCACAGCTGCGGGAAGGTCGGCCAGTTGGCGTACTTCGGCAGCTCGGCGCGGATGTCCGGGTTCTGCAGAATGTCGACGTAGGCGAATTTTTCGCCGCAGCTCATCAGCGCCTGCACCGCACGGGCGGAAAACCCGCACTGGGGCGCATTGGGCGCGCCTTTCATGTAGATGAGTACCGGGTGGCTGGAGATCTGCTCTTTGATGGTATCGATGGTGCTCATGGGAGTCCTCAATGGCGTTGCCCGAAATGGCGCACATTGTACCGCAAAGTGCGTCTCCTTGCCGAGGAACAGGGAGGACGGCAAGGGCATTTGCCTTGTAACGGATTTTCCCTATAAGATCCCTGCTTCTCACTTTTTCGCGTATGGCTTTTACCGGGCCGTCAGGTCACGGTAAGGCCCACTGTTTCCGGTCGCCAGCCGACCGATGTAACCAGGTAGCACAAGATGACTGTACGGCATTTTCTTTCGTTGATGGATTGCACCCCGGCAGAACTGGCTGGACTGCTGAAACGCGGCGTCGAGCTCAAGTCACTGCATCACCAGGGTGTCATCTACGAGCCGTTGAAAAACCGTGTACTGGGCATGATCTTCGAGAAAGCCTCCACCCGCACGCGGGTCTCCTTCGAGGCGGGCATGATTCAACTGGGTGGCCAGGCCATTTTCCTGTCACCCCGCGATACCCAGCTGGGCCGTGGCGAGCCGATCGAGGACAGCGCCCGGGTGTTGTCGCGCATGTGCGACGCAGTAATGATCCGCACTTTTGCCCATGCCACCCTGGAGACCTTCGCCGCCCATTCCCGGGTGCCGGTGATCAATGGGCTGAGCGACGATCTGCATCCGTGCCAGCTGCTGGCCGACATGCAGACCTTTCTGGAGCACCGCGGCAGCATCAAGGACAAGGTCGTTACCTGGATCGGTGATGGCAACAACATGTGCAACAGTTACATCCAGGCAGCGATCCAGTTCGATTTCCAGCTGCGTATTGCCTGTCCCGAGGGGTATGAGCCGGATCAGACCTTCCTCGACCAGGCCGGCGACCGGGTCACCCTGCTGCGCGATCCCAACGAGGCCGTTGCCGGCGCTCACCTGGTGTGCACCGATGTCTGGGCCTCCATGGGCCAGGAGGAAGAAGCCCAGGCACGCATGCAGAGCTTTGCTCCGTATCAGGTGACGCCGGCGATGCTGGATCGGGCGGACGAATCGGTGATCTTCATGCATTGCCTGCCGGCCCACCGGGGCGAAGAGGTATCCGCTGCGCTGATGGACGATCCGCGCAGCGTGGCCTGGGACCAGGCCGAGAACCGTCTGCACGCGCAGAAGGCGCTGGTTGAATTCCTCCTCATCGAGTAACGGTGCCCCCATGTCCGATATCGTTCTGGAGCTGAACAATCTCGCCTGCGGCTACACCGGGCACAAGGTGGTGCATGATCTGAGTATTCATCTGCGCGCCGGCGATATCGGCTGCCTGCTCGGCCCGTCGGGTTGCGGCAAGACCACTACCCTGCGCAGCATTGCCGGCTTCGAGCCCGTCAGCGCCGGGGAGATCCGTCTGGATGGCCAGTTACTGTCGAGCCCCACGCACAACGTGCCGCCGGAGCAGCGGCGGATCGGCATGGTATTCCAGGACTATGCCCTGTTCCCGCACCTGACGGTGGCGCAGAATATTGCCTTCGGCATCAACAAACACCCCGAACGCCAGCGGATCGTCGCCGAACTGCTGGAGCTGGTCAAACTGGGCAAACTCGGCCAGCGCTACCCGCATGAGCTGTCCGGCGGTCAACAGCAGCGCGTGGCCCTGGCCCGCGCATTGGCGCCGGAACCACGCTTGCTGCTGCTCGATGAACCCTTCTCCAATCTGGATGGCGAGCTGCGGCGGCGCCTGTCCGGCGAGGTGCGTGACATCCTCAAGGCCCGCGGCACCAGTGCCATGCTGGTTACCCATGATCAGAGCGAGGCTTTTGCGGTCTGCGATCAGGTCGGGGTCTTGCGCGAGGGGCGGCTGCAGCAATGGGATACGCCCTACAATCTCTACCACGAGCCGGCCACCCCCTTTGTCGCCAGCTTCATCGGCCAGGGCTATTTCATCCGCGGCCAGTTGCTGACGCCGGATACGGTGCAGACCGAGCTGGGCGTGATCCGCGGCAACCGCGCCTATCAATTGCCCACCGGCAGCGCTGTCGATGTATTGCTGCGCCCTGATGATATCGTCGGTCAGGAAGGCAGCAGCCTGACGGCGACCATCACCGGCAAGCTGTTTCTCGGTGCCAGCACCCTGTACCGCTTGCAGTTGCCGACGGGCAGCGTGCTCGAAGCTATCTTTCCGAGCCATGACGATCATCCGCTGGGCGAGGTGCTGGGTATTCGCGTGTCGGCCGATCACCTGGTGGTTTTCTCCGCCCAGGGCAGCGTCAACGTCAGTGCCCAGCTACCGCTGGAGCAGGTATTGGAGCACGGCGCCTCGGTCTGAGACGCCCGCCCTGCCGCGAGACTTGGCAAGAGCCCGGTGGGCCCGGATAATGGCGCCTTTTCCAGCAGCCTGACGAGTCACCCATGCAGATCGCAAAAAATACCGTAGTCGAGTTCCACTACACCCTGTCCGATGCCAATGGCGAAGTCGAAAGTTCGCGCCAGCACGAACCCGTGCTGTATCTGCATGGCCAACCCGGCCTGCTGGATGGCCTGGTCGAGGCCATGGAAGGACGTGAAGCCGGTGACGTGTTCAGTGTCGAACTGCCGGTCGACAAGGCCTACGGTCCGCGCCAGGACAATGCGACCCAGAAAGTTCAGGTCAAGCATCTGCAGGGTGCCAAGAAGTGGAAGCCGGGCATGCTGGCTGTTATCCAGACCGAACAGGGTCCGCGCCAGGTGACCGTGGTCAAGGTCGGCCTGTCCCAGGCCGAAGTGGATGCCAACCATCCGCTGGCCGGCCGTGACCTGACCTTCGATATCGAGATCCTGTCGGTTCGCGAAGCCACTGCCGAGGAACTGGCACACGGTCATGCCCATGGCGTAGGCGGCCACCAGCACTAAGCCTCCCCAAGGTGTCCAGAGCCGTTTTGCGAAGGCGAAGCGGCTTTGAAAAAAGCAGCCAAGCAATGTTGACACAAATAGTGTATTATGGTTGTTTTTCCCGCCAAGAGGTACGACATGTCCACCAAACCCGCCGTCAAGACCGCGGCAAAAACTGCCCCCGCCAAACGTAAAGCCGAGGCGGCTGTCGCCACCAGCGAATCCATCGACAGCCAGATCGCTGCCTTCCTTGCTTCCGGCGGCGAAATCCAGAGCATCCCCAGCGGCACCAGCGGCCAGACCTATGGCAAGCCGGCCAGCAAGACTGCTGCCAAACCCCAGAAAGCCTGATCCGACTCCGCTCGCACCGCGAGTTAACGGCGGTTGTTGCCCAATAATCTCAGGTCCTCGCTGTACAGCGAGGTGAGCAACGCAGTACCGTCAGCCGCTACCCGGAAACCACCCCACCGCGCGGTCTCGTAGAGCGCAGCGTTACCTTCCTGGAAGAAGAACCCATTCGGCCCCAGGCTTGCGCCGCCCACACTCGGCCGAATACGCATGGATACCCTGCCCGGCTCACTGGTCGGTGTGTCACCGGTACCGGCGAAGGTCGCCCGCGACCCCGCACCCAGTTGCAGATGGGCATAGGCAGGCCATTTGCCATTTTCAGCCTGCAGATGCGTATCCAGTTCGAAGCGCAGCGCCATATAGTCGCCCTGCATCAGCGAACGTGGATCCACCGGCGCCAGACGCAACAGCACCAGCTGGCCATCGCGCAAGGTACGTTCATGGCCAAGGACGGCATATCCGGCCACCGCTATCACCAGCAACCAGGCGGCGATGATACCCATCGCGTATCTGCTCATTCAGCCCTCCTCAGTGGCATCAGGACCAGTTGGCGCAGCAACAGCAGCACCAGGCCACTGGCCGCCAGCAATATCGATTTGACCAGCAAGGTGATATTCAGGCTGTAATACAGATCGCCCAGGTAGAACGCCACACCCACACCCACCAGCACACACCACAGCCGGTCACAGGCCTGGAAGACCGCCAGCCAGAGTGCCGCGGCGATCAACAGTCCCGGTGCCGGACTGCCCAGGACGGCGAGGATCAGCGCACCGCCCAGGCAAGCCAGCCGAACCGGCCCCTGAACGCCCCGGGTCAAGCATGTCAGGGTCGCCAGTAACACCAGCGCGGCACCCAGCGGATAAAGCCAGGTGATCCAGCCACCGGCATCCGGCTCTGGTGCCAGAAACCAGCGCAGCCCGCCCATGGATGGCTGACCGACGATACCCAGCACCAGCGCCATCAGGGTCGCCGCACCGGCAGCCGCGCGCATCAACGGGGCCTGGGGCGAACCCGCCCAGCGGGCGCGCCGCAGCCAGAGCCACACAGCCAGCGCCGCCAGCACGATGGCATGGATTGATAACAGGAAATGGGACTCGACCAGCAGTACCAGCCCCAGCATGGCTACCAGCGCGCAAAGAAAGCGATGCGCGCTGCCGGCACGCACCAGCAGCATGCCGACGGCCACCACCAGCGCCAGCAATGCCGGCAGCTGCAGCGAGGCCAGCGATGGCGGCTCCAGCTCGGCAATAAAGAACACCAGCAACGCCTGCCCCAGCATGGAAAACGCCAGCCCCAATTGCTTGACGAATGCGCCGCTGCCGCGCAACAAGCCAATGGCTGCCAGTAGCAGAATGCCGCCGCCGATCAGGTGCGGCAGCGGCTCGCCGCCCAGGCTCATCATCCACGCCGCCAGCAGCATCAGTGCCGCAAACCAGGCGGCGAAACCGGATAGCGCGGTCATATACCAGGGTGCCGCCTGCGTAGCCTGCAGCCGCGCACGCTCGTCCTGTGCCAGTATCCCCCGCTGTTGCAGCTCGTCGAGCATTGCCTGCTGCCAGGTCCTGTTCACCGACTGTCCTCCCGATACCAGCGCTGCAAGCAGACCGACACGACGGCGCTGCCGATCAGCACGAACAGGCCGAGAAGCCAGACCAGGGCGAAGTCATCGACATCCTGCAGCAGCCGCGCCAACCCTGCGGCCAGCACCGCGACCAGGGCATACAGTTGCACGGCCAACAGCAACAGGTCAGGCCTGAGCCGCCGGTAGGTGGGAATACCCACCAGATAGATCGCTCCCAATACCAGCAGCAGATGGCTGAGCCCCGGTCGCCACCAGGCGATCATACTGCCCAGGCCCAGCGCCGCGACCACGCCGCAGGCTGCCAGACGTGGCAGGATGCGGCTGGGTTGCAGCAGCAGCCGATCACCCCAGCACTCGAACAGCACCAGCATCAGCACATTGCCAGCGGCCAGGCTCAGCACTGCCGGGGAAATGGCATGCAGCCCACCGAACAGCCAGCTGCCGGTGGTGGCGAAATAGCGCATCAGCGCCAGGTTGGCAAGCAGCCAGACCAGCCCCCAGCAAGCCGCGGACCGCGACAGCAGCGCCCAGGGCAAGCTTAATACCGCCCAGGCGGCAAACAGCTGCCAGATATCCACTCCGGTCTGATAAGTCTGACCGACCAGTGCCAGCAGTCCTCCCGTCGCCAGGGCCGCTCCCAGCAGCGTGGCCCGCCCGGCAACGGATTCCCGCGGCAGCAGCAAGGCGATGCCGGCGAACCCGCTCAGCACCGCCACTGCCAATCCCAATTTGCCGAAGCGGTGCAACTCCTCCCAATTGAATGCGAAGAAAAACAGCACACCGAGGGCCAGCAGCAGGCAACCGTAAAAGACCAGCACCTTGTCCAGCGCAGCCAACCAATGGCGAGCGGCCGGTTGCGGCCGCTCGGGCGTCAAAGCCTGATCGAGTTGTTCCCTGCCGAGCAGCCCCTGTTCGGTCCAGCTCAGCAACTGGTCCCGTCGCCGTATATCATCCATCAGCTTCATTTGCCGGCCCATGCCTTGAGTCGATCGGTGAATTCGGGTACGGCCAGAAAGATATACAGGCTGACCAGTACGTTGAGCAGCGAGACCACCAGAAACAGTTGCGGAATACTGATGCCCACCAGACCCAACATCAGCATGGCGAAGATGGCTGAGACCACCATCAACAGCGAATTGAGGATATTGTTGGCCGCGATGACCCGCGAGCGTTCGCTGTCCGCCGTTCTGGACTGGATCAGAGCGTACAGAGGGACGATGTAGAAGCCGCCAAAGATTCCCAACCCCAGGATGCAAGCCATGACCGCCCAGGCGGCCGGCTGCAGCAGCAGGCTCAACCAGCCGAGCCCGCCCTCGCCCATCTCAATGAAACCTGCGCCGCCCCAAAGCAACAAGCCGAACAGCGTCAGTCCGATCGCACCCAGCGGCACCAGCCCCAGCTCCACCTTCTTTCCCGACAACCGTTCGCACAGCAGCGACCCGGCAGCGATGCCGATGGAAAAGACCGCCAGGATCAGCGTAACTACGGTTTCATCACCACCGAGATAATCCCGGGTAAAGCCCGGAATCTGCGCCAGATAGGTAGCTCCCAGAAACCAGAACCAGGAATTGGCCAGCAGCCCGCGGGATACCGCCTTCGATTGCTGCACCAGCCCCAGATGGAGAATCCGCGCCGACTGCCGGAAGATGTTCCAGTCCAATTGCAGGTGCGGCAGCGCCGCCGCCGTGGGCGGGATCGCCAGGCTGGCAAGAAAGCCGAACAGTGCCAGCAACACGACTGCCACCGACACCCAGCTCGCCCACTGTTCGCCGGCCATCAGCACGCCGGCGAACAGGGTACCGCCGAGAATCGCCAGGAAGGTCCCCATTTCCACCAGGGCATTACCACCGATCAGCTCCCGTTCGGCCAGGTGCAGCGGCAATATGGAGTACTTCACCGGGCCGAACAGGGAAGATTGCGCGCCCATGGCGAACAGCACCGCCAGCATCAGGGGCAGGTGTCCCAATAACACACTGGTCGCGCCCGCCAGCATGATGATGATCTCGGCAAACTTGATCAGCCGGATCAGCCGCTGCTTGGGAAACTTCTCCCCGAACTGGCCACCCAGGGCGGAAAACAGGAAGAACGGCAGGATGAACAACAAGGCGCTGAGGTTGATCAGCACGTTGGGATCAGCGCTGACGCCGATCTTGAACAGGATGGCCAGCACCAGCGCCTGCTTGAACACATTGTCGTTGAACGCGCCCAGGAACTGGGTGATGAAATACGGCAGAAAGCGCCTGCTGCGCAACAGGCTGAACTGAGACCGCTCCGACATCGCTGCCATCCTTCCCTTAACCTTCGCTGAAGGATGACAGCATAACGGAACAACCTGTCAGTTGCGCGACTGCGATGTCGCCCTTAATCCGTCTCCACAATCTGCAGCCGCACGTTACGCCGCTGGATCCACTGGCGGATACGCTCCTGGCGGTCGGAGGTCAGCGGGTAGCGGCGGGCCAGCATGAAGGCTGCCATGTACATGAGCACCGGGCCGATGATGTAGAGCACCCGCAGGGACATCAGCTGCTGCTCGCTGTGCACCGTCTGGGTGGCGTCGAAGCCCACCAGCGACAGCAGACCCAGCGACAACCCCAGACCGATCGCCATCGCCATCTTCTGCGCCATGCCGGACATGGCGAAGAACAAGCCGGTGCGATGCTCCTTGCTGCGCGCCGTGTCCAGGTCGACGATATCGGCCAGCATCGACAGCGGCAGGAACTGGAAGGCGGCGAAACAGAAGCCCTTGATCGCGAACATGATGGCGAACGGCAGCAGTTGTCCGGCTTGCAGGAAGAACATGCCGAGGATACTGACGCTGGAGACACTCACCGCCACGCAGAAGGCCCGATGCTTGCCGATCCGGCGACCCAACGCCAGCCAGAACGGAATACCCAGGATGCCGACGCCGAAATACAGCAGGTACATCATGCCAATGTGCGCCTGAATCTGGATCACGTGCTGCATGAAGAACACCGACATGGCGTTGCGGAACGACTCACCGGTGATCACGATCAGCAGAATCAGCATCAGGCGCTTGAACGGCCCGTTATTCTTGAGGACACGCAGCCCCTTCTTCCAATCCGTCCGCTGCACCGAACGGGGCGGCGCTTCACGCACGAAGGTGACCACCAGAAACACTGTGATGGGCAACAGGATCAGTAGCAACCAGCCCATCGAGGCCAGAATGGGGCCGTAACCGATCCCCAACTCGCCATCGCGCCCCACCAGCCAGACCGCAGTACGCATCAGCAGGCTGTCGGTATCACCCGCCGCATAGCGCGCGCCCAGCGCCTGGACAATTGCCGGCGCCAGGGCGGCAATGAACAACCCCAGCAAAACGAAGCCTTCCCGGGAAGCGGTAACGCGGCTGCGCTGATGGTAAAGCGTTGACAGCTCCGCTCCCCAGGCACCGTACGGCAGCGTGACCATGGTCCAGCCGAGGTACATCAATACCGTCCAGATCAGCAGATGCCACAAGCCTGCCCCCTCCGGCGGCATGAAGATCATCACCGTGCCCAGCAGCATCAGCGGCGTGCCCATGACCAACCAGGGCTTGCGGCGCCCGAACCGCGTGCGCCAGCGATCGCTGAGCATGCCCACGAGCGGGTCGGTGATCACGTCGGAAAACCGCGCGACCACCAGCACCAGCGCCATCAGCGCCATGTTCAGCCCCATTTCCTGGGCATAGAACGGCGGCAGGTAGACCGCCAGTGGATAGCCGATGATGGCCAGGGGGATACCCACGGAACCGTGGACGAGAATGGTGGATCGTTTCAGAATACCGGACTGACTCATGGTACGACTCCATTGGTCAGGCGGGGAACCGGGCCCCGCCCCTTTCTTGTAATTGTCGATTCGAGTCTATTCCAGTCGGCAGTCAATATCCGAGCCTGATTTCAACCGGATGTAACGAGAATTCACTCGCATACCACACAGCCCCGCTGCGCATCAGAACTGGCGCGGCATGCAGACATCATCAGGGCAAGCGATGGGGTATATTCAGCACGCTGATGACCTCCATGAGAGGGTGCGCCCTTATTAAGCGGACCGCCCGTCTGCGTTTTGCGAATCGCATCGATAACCGTTTGACAATTATTCTCATTATGATTAGCGTATAGCCATTGCTCAGCTGACACCTTGGAGTGGCACCGATGTACGTATGTCTTTGCAAGGGAATTACCGATACCCAGATCCGTGATGCCGTGACCGATGGCGCCTGCAGTATGCGCGATCTGCGCGAACGTCTGGATGTAGCCAATCAGTGCGGCAAATGCGGCCGCGAGTGCAAGTCCATCATCGGTGAATATCGTCAGGCTGCAGCAGCCAGCTTCGTCAACGCCGGACAATTTGCGATGGCATGAATGCGTCTTGCATGCCATCGCGAAACATTTCTATCTTCTTGATTTTCAAGGCTTGTGTTTGACAGTTCGCCCGGCGGATAGCACACTCAGTGGATTGATCCCGCACTGAGGAATTCCGTCATGAAAGGCGACGCACAGGCAATCCGCCATCTCAACATTCTGCTCGGCAACGAGCTGGTTGCCATCAACCAGTATTTTCTGCACGCACGCATGCTGCAGGATTGGGGTCTGGACAAGCTCGGCGACCACGAATACCACGAGTCCATCGATGAAATGAAGCACGCCGATGCGCTGACCAAGCGCATCCTGTTTCTCGAAGGCATCCCCAACCTGCAGGATCTGGGCAAGCTGATGATCGGCGAGAATACCCGCGAGATCCTCGAATGCGACCTGCGCCTGGAAATGAAGGGCATCCCTGACCTCAAGGCCGCCATTGCCTATTTCGAAAGCATCGGCGACTACGGCAGCCGCGAGCTGGCCGAAGACATTCTGACTTCGGAAGAAGAGCACGTCGACTGGATCGAGACTCAGCTGAGTCTGATCGACAAGGTGGGTATCGAGAATTACCAGCAGTCGCAGATCAGCTGATAGCCCTGCCGTAACGAAGAGCCCGCCATTTGGCGGGCTCTTGCGTTTCTAGTCCTGCAAATTGTGCAGGATATTGGAGACCGCTGCCGCCGGGTCCTCGGCGCGGGTAATGGGTCGTCCAATCACCAGGTAGCTACTGCCGTTCTCCATCGCCTGGCGCGGGGTCACGATGCGTTTCTGATCATCGGCGCTGGCATCATCCGGGCGAATGCCGGGAGTCACCAGTTTGAAATCCTCATTCAGCGCGCTTCTGAGCGCCTTGGCCTCCCGCGCCGAACAGACCACGCCATCCAACCCACAATCCTGCGTCAGCCGCGCCAGACGCTGCACCTGAACCATGGGCTCGATATCGATACCCACTTCCTGCAGGTCCTCCTGCTCCAGGCTGGTCAGCACCGTGACCGCGGTCAGCAGCGGGCGTGAGCCCGTGCGCCGATCAAGGACCTCGCGACAAGCTTCCATCATGCGCCGGCCCCCGCCGGCATGCACGTTGACCATCCATACGCCCAGCTCCGCCGCCGAGCGTACCGCGCCGGCGGTAGTGTTGGGAATGTCATGGAACTTGAGGTCCAGAAATACCTCGAACCCCTTGCCCTGCAGCGCTTCCACAATGGCCGGTCCAGTCGCGGTGAACAATTCCTTGCCCACCTTGAGGCGGCACTGAGCCGGATCGAGACGGTCGGCCATGGCGACCGCTGAGGCCGTGTCGGGGAAGTCCAGGGCAACGATTATCGGGCTATTGCAGGGCATTTATCTTTCCTGTATCAAATGGTTCGCAGCGACGGGCTGGTCGTGGCCGGCTCCGGTCCCTTCAAAGGTCTTGTCGTTGACCAACCGTGGCAGGTCGGGCATTGCCAGTGCAATTGCCTACCGGAAAAACCGCAGGCCTGGCAGCGATATTTGTGCTTGTCGATCAGCAGGGCTTCGACGATCCCGCGCAGAATCAGCAGATTGGCCTGGCCCCGGGGCTCGACATTATCCTTGTGCAGATCGATCAGGTACAGCAATCCGCGCAATGAGGGCTGTTGTTGCAGCTGGGCAACCACATACCGGCTGGTGGCAGCGAGTCCGGCGCGCTTGTTCAGCTCATCGGCACGCGCCAGCACGGTCGCCACCATCGGCGGCTGGGCATTTTCCAGTACCTCATCGAGAAAAGCCAGCAGATCCAGATGATCAGCCGCCGCAAGGTTCTGCAATAAGGGCAGGGCCTGGGGAATGAAATCCGGATCGTTCACCGCCAGCCGGCGCAACCACTTGAGCACCTCCCGATCGCGCCCCTGCCCTGCCTCCAACTCGGCCAGCATCAGCATGGCCCGGACCGAAGAGCGCTGGGTGGCCAGCGCATCCAGCAGGTGGCGGCGCGCTTGCGGCCATTCCCGGCGCGCCTGCGCCTCCCGGGCCAACTCGCAATGATAGTGCGCCAGGGTCACCGCGAAGCTCTCCTGCTCACGCACCAGGCGCTGCCCCACGGATACCGCCTGCTGCCAGTCCCGCTCGCGCTCGTGAATGCGTACCAGATCAGACAGCGCCTCGGCCCGCAGGCTGGAGCCCGATTCCACCAGCTCATCCAACAAGCGTTGGGCGCGATGGTGCAGCCCGACCGCAAGGTAATCCCGGGCCAGCTCGAACTGCACCCGGTCGGCCTGCTGGGCGGTGAGATTGGGCCGCGCCAGCAGATTCTGGTGAACCTTGATCGCCCGTTCGACATCACCGCGCTGGCAGAACAGCTTGCCGATGGCAATGTGGGTTTCGACCGTTTCCGGATTGACCTCGAGCGCGCGGATGAAGGTCTCGATCGCCTCGTCCGGCTGTTCATTGAGCAGGTAGTTGAGGCCGATGAAATATTGCTTGTCGATGGCACTGGCATGGGGGGCGAGCATCACTCCGACCTTGATGGCCTCGCGGCGACCGAGAAACCAGCCGATGCCGAGCGCTCCCACGAACAGGCCGAGGAACACCAGTTCCTGCATGGCAATCAGCCTTTGACAGCCTGGGTGCGCAGCTTGTCGACTTCCTTGCGATAGCGATTGAGCTCGTTGCTCTGCACCATCAGGCGCAGACGCAGGCGGGTGGTCAGCAGCCAGCCGATGAAGATGCCCAGCACGCTGCCCAGAATGAAGGCAATGATGACGAAAAGGGAAACCGGAAGCTCGGGGGAGGATATTTCGAGAAACTGCAACGCGATGTTCTGCTGGTTCTCCAGCATGAAATCAATGGTCGCCAGTGCTACCAACAACAACACGATGATCAGCACCGCGCGTTTCAGCCATTGCATGCCGCCACTCCCCTATCTTGTGCGAGGAGGCAGTATAGCGCAGCCTGGGGATGAGTCATATGCCGGGTCAGGCGGTTTCCAGCGAGTCGTTGACCCGGTCGCGCAACTCCTTGCCCGGTTTGAAATGCGGCACGTACTTACCGTCCAGCTGCACCGATTCGCCGGTCTTGGGATTGCGGCCGACACGCGGCGCCCGGTAATGCAGTGAAAAACTGCCAAAACCTCGTATTTCGATACGCTCGCCGGTGGCCAGCGCGGTCGACATATGTTCCAGCATGGTCTTGATGGCCAGCTCCACATCCTTGGCTGATAACTGGCCCTGTTGCTCGACTATGCGTTCGATCAACTCCGACTTGGTCATGATTTTCCCTTTTTATTCAAGCGGCTAGGATCCGTTTTGATTTGTTGTACCATGCTTGACTGGATTTGAACAGCCTGATATGGCACAGCGGGTAAAAGGAAGATGCTCGATGTCGGCGCGAACCGTGCTCGCCTGGAACAGCGCGCACAAAAAAGGGCGACCGAAGTCGCCCTTTTTCATTGGATCACGCCGGCAATCAGTTGCCCTTGTTTTCCATCTGTTGCTTGATCAGATCACCAATGGTGGTCGGACCGGCAGCCAGCATTTCCTGCTTGCGCAGGTCCTGGATGGCTTCTTTCTCGTCTTCAACGTCTTTCGCTTTGATCGACAGGCTGATGACGCGGCTCTTGCGGTCAACGCTGATGATCTTGGCTTCGACTTCGTCACCGACGTTCAGCACGTTGCGCGCGTCTTCAACGCGGTCACGGCTGATTTCGGAGGCCTTCAGAGTACCTTCGATGTCTTCGACCAGGGTGATTACCGCGCCCTTGGCGTCAACTTCCTTGACGGTACCGGTAACGATGGTGCCCTTCTCATTCAGGGATACGAAGTTGGAGAACGGATCGTCTTCCAGCTGCTTGATACCCAGGGAGATGCGCTCGCGCTCCGGATCGACCGACAGGATGACGGTTTCGATCTCGTCGCCCTTCTTGAAGCGACGTACGGCTTCTTCGCCGACTTCGTTCCAGGAGATATCGGACAGGTGCACCAGACCGTCGATGCCGCCGTCCAGACCAATGAAGATACCGAAATCGGTGATCGACTTGATGGAGCCGGAGATCTTGTCGCCCTTGTTGAACTTGCTGGAGAACTCTTCCCACGGGTTCATCTTGCACTGCTTGATGCCCAAGGAGATACGACGACGATCTTCGTCGATATCCAGAACCATGACTTCCACTTCGTCGCCAACCTGAACGACCTTGGAAGGATGGATGTTCTTGTTGGTCCAGTCCATTTCGGAAACGTGAACCAGGCCTTCAACACCCTCTTCCAGCTCGGCGAAGCAGCCGTAGTCGGTGAGGTTGGTGACCTTGGCGTTGACACGAGTGCCTTCCGGGTAGCGACCGGTGATGGCAACCCATGGATCTTCGCCCAGTTGCTTCAGCCCCAGGGAGACGCGGTTGCGCTCGCGGTCGAACTTCAGCACCTTGACGTCGATCTCATCGCCAACGTTGACGATTTCGGACGGATGCTTGATGCGCTTCCAGGCCATGTCGGTGATGTGCAGCAGACCATCTACGCCGCCCAGGTCAACGAACGCACCGTAGTCGGTGAGGTTCTTGACGATACCTTTGACAACCTGGCCTTCCTGCAGGGTTTCCAGCAGGGCTTCGCGCTCGGCACTGTTCTCGGCTTCGAGGACGGCGCGACGGGAAACGACAACGTTGTTGCGCTTCTGGTCGAGCTTGATGACCTTGAATTCCAGTTCCTTGCCTTCCAGGTGCGCGGTGTCGCGAACCGGACGGACGTCGACCAGGGAACCCGGCAGGAACGCACGAATGGTGTTGACGTCGACGGTAAAGCCACCTTTGACCTTGCCGTTGATGACACCCTTGACGATTTCTTCTGCGGCGAAAGCTGCTTCGAGGACTTTCCAGGATTCGGCGCGCTTGGCCTTCTCACGGGACAGTTTGGTTTCACCGAAACCGTCTTCGACGGCGTCCAGTGCAACGTGTACCTCATCACCCACGCTGATGGTCAGTTCGCCCTGATCGTTCAGGAACTGCTCGCGCGGAATGACACCCTCGGATTTCAGGCCGGCGTGAACGGTGACCCAGTCAGAGTCGATGTCCACAACGATACCGGTGATGATGGAGCCTGGCTCCATATCAAGGGTTTTCAGGCTTTCTTCAAAAAGTTCGGCAAAGCTTTCGCTCATTTGGATTCCTGTAAAAGTGTAATAAGGCAGTAACCGCCTGGCCGCTCAAATGCGTGCCCTGCAGCCGACTTGCCCGCCACGCCACCAGCTTGCGTGGGTTGATTGTATTGATACCTTTTCCGGTGGTGCTGGTTACCCGGCAAAGGACTCGCCCTGATCAGTCCAGCAGGTCGCGCTTGCGCGCTTCCGCCTGCACTGCTTCAAGTACTTTTTCGATGCTCATGTGCGAGGAGTCGATCAGGATGGCATCCTCAGCTGGCCGTAATGGCGCGATGCTGCGGTTCATATCCCGTTCGTCCCTGGCATTTATTTCATCGAGAAGACCCGCAAGACTAGCAGTTTCGCCCTTTTCGAGCAACTGCCGGTAACGGCGTTCAGCACGGATCTCCGGGCTGGCGGTCAGAAATATCTTCAGCTGCGCATCGGGAAACACCACGGTGCCCATGTCGCGGCCATCGGCGACCAGGCCGGGCGCTTCGCGGAAGGCCTGCTGGCGTCCCAACAGCGCCTGACGAACGGCAGGCAGCGAGGCCACCCGGGACGCCCCGGCGCCGGTGGTTTCGGTGCGAATCCCCCGGGTGACATCCTCCCCTTCGACAATGATGCGCTGCTCCTGCCCTTCTTCGGCCAGGAAGCGCACGTCCAGATGGGCTGCCAGGCTGGTCAGGGTCTGCTCATCGGCCAGATCCACGCCGTGGTTACCGGCGGCGAAGGCCAGCACCCGATAGAGCGCGCCGGAATCCAGCAGATTCCAGCCCAGCCGCGCGGCCAGCATCCCAGTCAGGGTGCCCTTGCCGGAGCCACCGGGCCCGTCGATGGTGATGACCGGCGCCATGTCTGTATCAGCAGTCACGCGTTGTCCTCCTGGCGGATGTTGATGCCCACCGAGCGCGCCAGATCGATGAACCCGGGGAACGAGGTAGCCACGTGAATGCAATCGGTGATGCGGATCTCGCCGGTGGCGCGCAGCGAGGCGATGGCGAAGGACATGGCGATGCGGTGATCCATGTGACTGTCGACCGTCGCACTGCCCATCACGCCGCCATCGATGATAATGCCATCAGGGGTCGGCTCGGCCTTGATGCCCAACTGCTGCAGGCCGTCAGCCATGACCTGGATACGGTCGGATTCCTTGACCCGCAGCTCTTCGGCGCCGCGCAGCACGGTGCGCCCTTCAGCGCAGGCGGCGGCGATGAACAGCGCCGGGAATTCGTCGATTGCCAGCGGCACCTGGTCCAGCGGGATCTCGATGCCCTTGAGGCCGGCATAGCGCACGCGGACATCAGCCACCGGCTCGCCGCCCACTTCGCGCTCGTTGCTCAGGGTGATGTCACCGCCCATGGCGCGCAGGATATTGATCACGCCGATGCGCGTCGGGTTGATGCCTACGTGCTCCAGGGTCAGATCCGAGCCTTCGGCGATGCTGGCGGCGACCATGAAGAAAGCAGCCGAGGAGATATCCGCCGGTACGTCGATCTTGCCGCCGGTCAGCTTGTGGCCGGACTCGACGGTGGCGGTGGCACCGTTGACCTGCACCGGATAGCCGAAGCCCTTGAGCATGCGCTCGGTGTGATCGCGGGTCGGCGCCGGCTCGGTAACGGACGTCTTGCCTTCAGCATAGAGGCCCGCCAGCAGCAGGCAGGATTTGACCTGGGCGCTGGCCATCGGCATGACGTAGTCCATACCCTTGAGCTGGCTCTGACCGCCATTGATCTGCAGCGGCGGGCGGCCTTCGGCAGCGGTGTCGATATTCGCGCCCATTTCCCGCAGCGGATCAGCCACGCGGCCCATGGGGCGCTTGCCCAGGGAGGCATCACCGGTCAGCACCGTGGTGAAGTTCTGGCCGGCCAGCAGGCCCGCCAGCAGGCGCATGGAGGTTCCCGAGTTACCGACGTAGATCGGCCCGGGCGGTGCCTGCAGGCCGTGCAGACCGACGCCATGAATGGTTACTCGCCCATGGTGCGGTCCTTCGATGACCACACCCATGTCGCGGAACGCCTGCAGGGTCGCAAGACTGTCCTCGCCTTCCAGAAAACCCTCGACCTCGGTCACGCCCTCGGCGATGGAGCCGAGCATGATCGAGCGGTGGGAGATGGACTTGTCACCCGGGACGCGGATACGACCCTGTACGCTGGCACCGGGATTGGCGATGAAATTGATTGATTGAGTCTGCATGGGTTCCATATATGCCCTGCGGGCCAAAATCTTGCTGAAATGCTCGCGCGCGGATCGGGCTCGGGTGAATACCCCCAACAGGGTATTGGCGTCCCCGTCCTCGACCGCCGCGCGCAAGCGGCTTAAATCGTGGATGAAATTGTCCAGGCTGCGCAGTACCGCATCGCGGTTGGCCAGGAACACATCCCGCCACATGACCGGGTCGCTGGCGGCGATCCGGGTGAAATCTCGAAAACCACCGGCAGCATAGCGGAATATCTCCAGGTTTTCGCTGCGCGAGGCCAGGGTGTCGACCAGGGAGAAGGCCAGCAGATGCGGCAGATGGCTGGTCGCCGCCAGCACCTCATCGTGATCCGCCAGCGGCATGTCCTCGACATCCGCGCCCAGGGCGCTCCAGCTCTCGCGCACCAGGGCCAACGCCGCCTCGCTGGTTTCCGCCAGCGGCGTCAGTATCACCTTGTGATTGCGGAACAGGTGGGCATCGGCCGCCTCCACCCCGCTACGCTCGGACCCCGCAATCGGATGCCCCGGCACGAACTGCGGCGGCAGATGACCGAAGGCCGTGCGCACCGCATCGACCACCGCGTTCTTGGTGCTGCCGGCGTCGGTGATCACTGCCTGGCCCAGTTCCAGCCGGGCAAGCTGGCCCAGCACCTGTTCCATGGCCAGTACCGGTACGGCCAGCATGATCAGATCGGCGCGCTGCACCGCGCTGGCCAGATCATCAGTGATGTCATCGACCACGCCCAAGGGCACGGCCTGGCGCAGCGTCGCGGGATCACGATCACAGCCCACCACCTCGCGGCACAGGCCGGACTGGCGCATGCCCTTGGCAAAGGAGCCGCCGATCAGGCCCAGCCCGATCACCGCCAGACGACCGATTATCGGTGCGGCGGATGACGTCGTCATGACGCTGTCATTCACCGTTCAGAACCCGGGCCAGGGCATCGAGGAAGCGCTTGTTTTCCTGCGGCAAGCCGATGGACACCCGCAGGTGGTTGGGCATGCCATAGCCGGCCACCGGGCGAACGATGACGCCTTCACGCAGCAGTCCCTGGTAGACGGGCGCCGCTTCACGGCCCAGATCCACGGCGATGAAGTTGCCGCGCGAGGCGATCCACGCCAGGCCCAGCTCACGGAAGCCCTGCTCCAGCTGCAGCATGCCTTCGCGGTTGGCGCGGCGGCTTTCGGCCAGATAGCTGGTGTCTTCCAGGCTGGCCACGGCAGCGGCCAGCGCCAGGCTGTTGACGTTGAAGGGTTGCCGCACCCGGTTCAGCACATCGGCGATTTGCGGATGGCT
>DXBL01000149.1 GCA_019116555.1 Candidatus Pseudomonas excrementavium | reverse complement strand
TTCGGACCTTTGACCAATACCATCTGCAGCGGCCGGCGCTGCATGGCGGGTTGCTGAATACCCGCGCTGTGCAGCAGGGCCTCGTTACCTTCCCCGGCGGTCAGCACGTAGCGTCGGGCGATGATCTGCTGATCGGCAACCTGTACCGAGGTGATGCCGTCGCTGTTGCCAGCGATGCGCACCGGGCCGCTGAGTAGGCTGTCGCCACCCAGCTCCGCCAGGCGACGGACCACGTCCGGCACATCCAGCACCAGCTCGGCCAGCCGATAGACCTTGCCCTTGAAGGCCGGATTGGCGAAGACCGCGGGCAGCTCTCGGCCCTTTACGCTATCGACCCGGCCGCGCAGCGCCTTGCTGGCGAAGAAGCCGGCCAGATTGCTGATCAGATTGCCGGGCGACCACAGGTAATGATGCGCGGAGAGTACACGCACGCCTTGCAGGTCCAGTTCACCACTGCCGTCCAGGCAGGCCCGCCAGCGGTCGGGCATGCCGGCGATGGCTTCCGCGGCGGTGGTCAATTTGCCGTGCAGGGCATATTTGGTGCCGCCATGAATGATGCCCTGGGACTTGGTGCTCTGTCCGCCGCCCAGGGCATGGGGCTCGACCAGCAGGGTACTGTAGCCCTGTTGCCGCAGCCGCGCGTTGAGCCAGAGGCCGGCGACGCCGCCGCCCAGAATACAGATATCGGTGTGCAAGGGTGTGCTCATGGGCTCCGCGGAATCAATGGATTTGGCCCGCGTAGTATAGCGATCAACGGCCGGGCAGGTCACTTCTGCTACTCTATGCCGCGTTTGTGCCGCTCGACCCGGTTCTGGAGAAGGGAATGCCGCGTTTTCTGTACAGTCTGATCTTTACCCTGTGTTTGCCGCTGATTCTGGCGCGCCTGCTGTACCGCGCCTGGCGCGCCCCGGCCTATGCCCGGCGCTGGCGCGAGCGTTTTGCCCTGGGTGGGGATCTGCGCCCCGGTGGTATCTGGGTGCATGCGGTGTCGGTGGGCGAATCCATCGCCGCGGCGCCCATGGTGCGCGAATTGCGCAAACGTCATCCGCAGCTACCGATCACGGTGACCTGCATGACGCCAACCGGCTCTGAACAGATCCGCAAACTGTTCGGCGAGGAGGTCGGCCATGCTTATCTGCCCTATGATCTGCCCTGGCTGCAGCGTCGGCTGATTCGGCGGCTGCGGCCGCGCATCGCCATCATCATGGAAACCGAGCTGTGGCCCAATCTGGTGGCCGAGTGCAAGCGTGCCGGCGTGCCGGTGGTACTGGCCAACGCGCGGCTCTCGGCACGCTCGGCGCGGGGCTATCAACGGGTCGCGGCGCTGGTGCGGCCGATGTTCGCGGCGCTGGACTGGGTGGCGGTGCAGACGACAGCGGAGGCGGAGCGCTTCATCACGCTGGGCGTTCGCCAGTCGGCATTGACGGTGACCGGCAGTATCAAGTTCGATCTCAGGCCCGGGGCCGAGCTGTTGGCCACCGCCGCGCAATGGCGTGGCGAATGGGGCGAGCGGCCCGTGTGGATCGCGGCCAGTACCCACAGCGGGGAAGATGAGATCGCGCTTGCTGCGCATCGTCAGGTTCTGCAGCGGCATCCCGCGGCGCTGCTGATCCTGGTGCCGCGCCACCCGGAGCGTTTCGATGCTGTAGCTCGGCAGATAGAAGGTGCCGGGCTGAGTCTGGTGCGCCGCAGCGCCGGCAACATGCCGGTACCGACCGATCAGGTCTTGCTGGGCGATACCATGGGCGAACTGATGCAGTTCTATGCCTGCGCAGACGTGGCTTTCGTTGGCGGCTCGCTGATTCCCGGTGGTGGGCATAATTATCTGGAGCCGGCGGCACTGGGGTTGCCGGTACTGTCCGGGCCGCATCGATTCAACTTCGCCGAGATCAGCGATCTGCTTGAGCAGGCGGGGGCGTTGGTGGAAGTGGCCGATGCCGAAGCCATGGCTGAGCGAGTTGGTGGCTGGTTGACTGACCCGGCCTCAGCGCGTAGTGCCGGAGTGGCGGGACAGGCGGTCGTGGAAGCGAATCAGGGTGCTCTGGAACGGTTGCTCCTGGGGATTAGACGGCTGCTGGAACGTTAGCCGGTTGTTACCAGTGGCCGATGAGGTTCATCGAGCTGGTGCTCGAGGTTCCCAGGAAGAGACTCCTGCATCAGCATCAGCGCCAAACTAACTGGTTTTCCCTCAGCCCACCAAGAGTGGCAGGACGGTGCTGGGCAGTAGCCCTTGGCGAACCGTGTGCGGCCAGGGACGGCCGCACACGAGCGCCATGGAGGGCAAGGGTGCGTGTTCGCCAAGGGCTACTGCCCAGTGCCGGCGAACACTCAGCTGCCCGGCCACTCAGAACGACGTTCGCATCCGGCGCTGCTGTTCGCTCATGGGCTGGGCCTGCGGCGGCTGGTTACCGATGGACATGCGCTGCATCTCCTCGGGAGTAAACGGCGGGATGAAGTCGCGGTCCGGGTCGTAGTCGGTCTTCAGCCAGGTCGAGAGATCTTCCAGATCCTGCGGGCTCAGGGTGCCGGCGGCCTGCTTGAGATTGAGGTTGTCGACGATGTAGTTGTAGCGGGCATCGTTGTAATCCCGCACCGCGCGATACAGGTTGCGTTGGGCATCCAGCACATCCACCACATTGCGCGTCCCCACCTCATAACCGGCCTGGGTCGCATCCACGGCGGCCTTGGAGGAGATGATCGACTGGCGCCTGGCTTCGACTTCCTCGACGCTGGAGGTGACTGTGCGGAACAGGTTACGGGTGCGCTCGACGATGCGCCGCAGTTCGGCTTCGCTGGTCTGCTCGGCCTGGGTCAGGCGGAAGTTGGACTCGCGGACCCGGGAGGTGGTGCCGCCACCGGTGAACAGCGGCAGGGTCATCTCCACCCCGAACTGGGTCAGCTCGGTGTCGCCACCGGCGCCCACACCCCCGATACCTGCGCCGACGCCGCCCAGACGGGCGCCGCCGTAACTGTCGTTGTAACGCACGAAGGCATCCACCGTCGGGGCATAACCTGCCTTGCTGCTGCGCAGGGTATCGCCGGCGGCATCGATGGCCAGGCGCGAGGCCTGCAGGCTCAGGTTCTGCGCAGCTGCCGTCTCCACCCACTCCTGCATGTCAGCCGGAACAGGTGCCAGAATCGGCAGGTTGTGGCTCATGCCGAGCAGGTCGGTATGGTCGCGGTTGGTCAGGCGGGTCAATGCCTGATAGCTCACATCCAGGTTGGTGGCCGCGGTGATCCGTGTGGCGCGGGCGGTATCGAAACCGGCCAGGGCTTCGAGCACATCGGTACGGGCCGACAGCCCGACCTCGAAGCGCTCCCGCGCCTGTTCCAGCTGGCGCTCGAAGGCTGCTTCTTCGGCGCGGGCGGTCGCCAGGTTGTCGGATGCCCGCAGCACATTGAAGTAGGCCAGCGCTACGTCCAGGATCAGTTGTTGCTGCGTGGCGGAAAACTCCACGCGGGCCTGCTCGCTCAGGGATTTGGACGCCTGGTAGTTGAACCAGCGATCAGCGCGGAATAGCGGCTGCGTCAGGCTGGCCTGATAGTAATGGGTCGAATAGCTGTCCGATCCCAGCCCCTCGACATCGACCCGTTCGCGCGCCGCGCCGGCACCCAGGCCGATGTTTGGCAGCAGCTGGGCGCGCGCCTGGGGCAGGGCTTCCTGGCGCGCGAGGGCATCGGCTTCGGCTGCGGCGAGATCGGCGCTGTTGAGCAGGGCTTCCTGGTAGATGGTCAGCAAATCGGATTTGGCCAGGGCCGGGCCGGACAGGCTTGCCAGCACAACGGCGACATAAAGGGGGCGCAGCATGCAGAGGTCCTTCGCATGGAGGTAGAAGTCAATCCGCCAAGGCTAAAGAGGTGCAGGCTGCCGGTCAAGGCCAAGCGGTCGGCTACTTGCTGTTTGGGACCTGAGCGCTTAAGCTGCAGGCTCATCTTGACGGGGTGCCGGCATTTTTGCTGGCTGAGACTTCACCCGTTGAACCTGATCCGGTTAGTACCGGCGTAGGAATCGAGATGCGCAGTTCCGCATTACCCCGTCCTGGGGTGGTGGCTCCGTGCCGCTTCGGTTCCCTGTGTAATTCATACAGTGGAGCATAATAATGACCAGTCGTTTGCCTGATACCGCCATCGCCAACTCCGGCGCCGATGGTGCCGCAACCCAACCTTTGCCCAACTCCCGCAAGATCTACGTTACCGGATCGCGCCCCGATATCCGCGTGCCCATGCGCGAAATCAGCCTGGCCGATACCCAGACCGATAAAGGCCTGGAAAAGAACGCCCCGGTGCTGGTGTACGACACCTCCGGGCCCTATACCGATCCGGCAGTGAAGATCGACCTGCGCGCCGGCTTGGCAGATGTGCGCAGCGCCTGGATCGATGAGCGCGGCGATACCGAAATCCTGCCCGGTCTGAGTTCCGCATTCGGTAATGCGCGTCTGTCCGACTCCTCATTGGACCACATGCGCTTCGCCCACGTGCGTACACCGCGCCGGGCCAGGGCCGGGCACAACGTGACGCAGATGCACTACGCCCG
>DXBL01000148.1 GCA_019116555.1 Candidatus Pseudomonas excrementavium | reverse complement strand
TACCGCAACAGCGCCCATGGCGCCGGCGTGCAGCTGACTCACCGCTTCTGATCCCTCGGACGATAACAAGAAAAGGCCCCGGTTGTTGCCAACCGGGGCCTTTTTTCTTCTGCTCACATCAGTGAGCGATGGCGCCTCCCGCCCCGCGGGGCACGCGGATATCCTCGATCAGATGCTGGATCTCCTCCGGCGGTGCCTTGGTAACCGAGGCTACGGCGACCGACGCGATGAAGTTGAAGATCATCCCCAGCGTACCAATCCCTTCCGGCGAGATACCGAACCACCAGTGCTCGGCGTTATCCAGCTCGGGACTGATGAATTTGAAGAACACGATATAGCTGAAGGTGAATACCAAACCGACCGCCATACCAGCAATCGCCCCCTCCTTGTTCATCTTCTTGGAGAAGATCCCCATGACAATGACCGGGAAGAAGGAGGCCGCTGCCAGACCGAAGGCAAAGGCCACCACCTGCGCCACGAAGGCCGGCGGATAGATGCCGAACAGGCCGGCAACGATCACCGCGACACCCGCCGCAATACGCGCTGCCAACAGTTCCCCTTTCTCGCTGATATCCTTCTTGAAGTTGCTCTTGAGCAAGTCGTGGGAGATGGAGGTGGAGATCACCAGCAACAGACCCGCCGCCGTGGACAAGGCCGCCGCCAGACCACCCGCCGCAATCAGCGCCACAACCCAGCCGGGCAGATTGGCAATCTCGGGGTTGGCCAGCACCATGATATCCCGGTCCACATACAGCTCGGTTTCCGCCGCGGTCGGAGCATTGCTGATCAGCCGTTCGCCGTTGGCACCGCGCTCGTCGGTGAAGTTCGGAGCACCGGCAAAGGGCGCACCCGCACCATACTGGATGACACCGTCTCCGTTCTTGTCCTGCCACGCAATAAGCCCGGCGTTTTCCCAGGTCTTCATCCACCCCGGTGCCTGCTCATAGGCCACATCCGGGACGCTGGTTAGCAGATTGATGCGAGCGAAGGCAGCCACGGCCGGCGCAGTGGTATAGAGAATTGCAATAAACAGTAGGGCATAACCTGCTGATTTACGTGCATCTCTTACGGTCGGGGTGGTGAAGAACCGAACGATAACGTGAGGCAGACCTGCCGTACCCACCATCAATGCCATGGTGATAGCGAACACGTCGATGGTCGACTTTGTGCCATCGGTATACGAAGTGAAACCAAGCTCAGCACCCAGGCCATTGAGGCGGTCCAGTACTGAGGTATCGGTCCCGCTCACGGTGTCGCCAAAACCGAACTGGGGAATGGGGTTACCGGTGATCAGGATGGAAATGTAGATAGCCGGAACCATGTAGGCGAAGATCATCACGCAGTACTGCGCCACCTGGGTGTAGGTGATGCCCTTCATCCCGCCCAGCACGGAATAGAAGAACACGATGGCCATGCCGATTATGACGCCCATGTTGATGTCGATCTCAAGGTAGCGGGAGAAGACGATACCGACCCCGCGCATCTGCCCCGCCACATAGGTGAAGGAGATGAAGATCACGCAGATCACCGCCACTACCCGTGCCGTTTGCGAGTAATAACGGGTACCGACGAACTCCGGCACCGTATACCGTCCGAACTTGCGCAGATAAGGAGCGAGACACATCGCCAGCAGCACATAGCCGCCGGTCCAGCCCATCAGATACACACTGCCGTCGTAACCGGTGAACGAGATGATACCCGCCATGGAGATGAAGGAAGCTGCCGACATCCAGTCAGCCCCCGTTGCCATGCCATTGGCGATGGGATGAACACCTTTACTGGCGACATAATACTCACTGGTACTGCCAGCCCGGGTCCAGATCGCGATGCCGATATACAGCGCGAAAGTGGCGCCCACCACCAGATAGATCAGCGTTTGGGTTTCCATATGCAAGGCTCCTGGTTGTTATTCTTCGTGGAGGTCATACTTGCGATCAAGTTTGTTCATCTTCAGCACGTAGATCAGGATCAGCAGCAGAAAGCCATAAATCGCGCCTTGCTGGGCAAACCAGAAACCAAGTGGAAAACCGAAAAACTGGATTTGATTGAGGGCATCTACGAACAGAATGCCAGCGCAGAAGGATACGACGAACCAGATGACCAACAAGGTGATCATCAACCGCAGGTTCTCCTTCCAGTAGGCTCGGGCTGCGTCTTCTTTGGATAAAGACATGACTGTCTCCTATTGTTGTTTTTATATTGCAGCTTAAAACTAGCACCAGGTTGGGCAGAACGAGACTACGACTTTGGTATAAAACAGGAAAAATTGTCGCGCCTGGATGATCAGACGCTCGGATTATCGGCATACACAGTGCGATTGCGACCTTCATTCTTTGCCCGGTACAGCGCTTCATCCGCCAGCACGAAGATCTCGTCCACTTCACCTGCCAGTGGGGCCAGCCCGATACTGGCAGTGACCGCAATAGTATTGCCTTCATATTCTATGGTGCTGCCCTCGACGGCCAGGCGCAGGCGCTCGGCGATGGCAAGGGCACGCTCGCGCCCCGCATCCGGCAACAACACCGCGAACTCCTCCCCACCCAGGCGGCCGGCGATATCGTTCTGCCGCAGTATGCTGCGCATCAGATGAGCCAGATGCACCAACACCTTGTCCCCCGCAGCATGACCGTAGGTGTCATTGATGCTCTTGAAATGATCCAGGTCCAGAATCAGCAGCGCGCCACCAGGAAGATCCGGTCCGGCACGACGGAGCTCCCACTCCATGCCCTGCAGCAATGCCCGCCGATTTGCCAGTCCGGTCAAGGGGTCGGTGGTCGCCAGCCGTTCCAGATTGCGCTCATGCTCCCGCCATTCGGTTATGTCAGCGGCAATCCAGAGTCTTCCGACATCCGTATCCTTGATCCGGATCGGGATCTGGTTGATCTGCAGTGTGCGCCCATCCGCCATCGTCAGTTCACTGATACGTCCATCACCCTGGCGCCTCTCCTCAGGCGGAGCCGCTTGTGACTGAAGGTCGAGCAACTGATAGAAGCGCTCGCGCTCGGTACCGGTCAGCGAATCCGGCGGCAGCTCCAGACCGAACAGATCGCAGAGGGCCTGGTTGACGACCAGGATCCTGCCTTCGGCACTTTCCAGCAACACACCGCCGGGAAAATGCCTGATCACCTCGATCAGACGAACTCGAGCAGCGGAAAGCGCAACTTCCATCTGTCGACGCTCGGTGATATCGATGAGGGTCCAGATGATGTCACCATCGGGCCGCTCAGCATCCAGCAGCGTGCCGTGGATACTGAACCAGTGGAGCTCGCCATTGGCATCGGGAAACGGATGCTCCGCCTCCACTGCGCCCTTGTTCCGGCGCAGCAATTTTGCCTGTTCCAGCAGATCGTCAGCGCCCTCTTCACTGCCCTGCAACTGGCGAAAGGGAATGCGCCTGAGTGGCCGGCCGGCCGCGAACAATTCCTTCGCCCGGCGATTGGCCAAGCGTATCCGATGATCTGGCCCCACCAGCAGAATGGCTGCGGCGTTGTTATCCAGCAAGGCGTTGCGCAGTTGGGCTTCAGCCACACGCTGACTGATGTCGCTCTGTGTGCCCAGGACCCGCTTGCCTTTGTCATCCTCAACTGCCCTGCCCCGGATTTCGGTCCACAGCCAGTCGTCAGTCGCCGTGCGCAGCCGCAACTCCAGACGAAACATCTCTCCTCGGGAAATCTCGCTGACCACCTTGTCCAGGTGAACCTTGTCGTTGGGGTGCACCTGCTCATACCAATGCGCGAAGGTCGCCGGCTGGTCAAACTGCTCATGTCCCAACATCGCCACACAACGCTCATCGAAATACAGCGAGTCGTCAGCCAGGTGCCATTCCCAGAGCCCGTCATGCACTGCATCGATCGTCAGGCGCAATCGCGCCGTGTTGTCACGCAAGCTGTCATTGATCGCGTGCTGGCGGCTTATATCATGGATATAGCCATGCCATAGCACGCTCCCCTGGCTTTCCCGCTGCGGGTTGGCATAACCGGCAACCCAGCGAGTTTCGCCATTGGGCAACAATAGTCTGAACTTGATGTCCCAGGGGGTCAGCTGTTCAGCCGATTCGGCAATCTGGGCGATTGCTTCTGGCCGATCTTCCGGGTGGATGGTATCGAATACCGCCGACAGATCGCTGATCACCTCTGCCGGCGTCAGCCCCAGCAGGGTCTCGATACCCTGACTGATATACAGCATTTCCGAGGTGCCATCAGGCCACCGACGAAATTGATAGACCGCACCGGGTACCTGGGCCAGCAGCCGACTCAAGCGCTCCTCGTTCCAGGCCAGATTACGCTGTTCCATGCGCAGCCGCTCCATCAGGAGTGCGATCAATAATGCAGCCAGGAAAATAGCCAGCGTGCTGACACCGTTCCAGAACCGGCTTTTGGCGAAGCGGTCAGTCACTGGCGACAACGCCGCCTCACGATCCAGACCAACGCTGACGGCAAGCGGATAATCCTCTACCCAACGCCAGGCATAGTCGCGGCTGATCCCATCCCAGGCAGGGTCCAGGCGGTAATTACCACCATCCAGGCCAGTGGCCAGGCTCGCCCGCAACGCATCGGATACCTGATTACCCATGATGTCATTCTGTCGGATCGAACGAGCCAGGTAATACCCGCGATTGTTCAGCAGCAGCGCAACATCACCGCCGGTATGAGGAAAGACTTTCTGGAAGTAACCGGTAATGAATGTCGGTGATACCGACACCACCAACACACCGGCAAATACACCGCCATTCAATAGCGGCTGCGCAAGTTGAATCGACCATTTGCCCGAAATACGCCCGAGCAATGGATCGCTGACATACAGTTCGGAAGAAGGCGTGCGGCCTTCGGCATGCACCCGGAAATGTTCCCGATTGGCGATAGAGATCGGCGCCTGTACGCTTTCGTCGTCAGGGGCGAGATTGCTGTAGACAATGCGTCCGGCACTGTCAGCCACCGCCACCTGGAGAATGGTGCCCTCCTCGAAGATACTGATGGCGGTGTCGACCGCAGCATCGAACTGGCTGCGGTTATCAAGATATTGCGTGGCCAGGCTCTCGCCCAGATAATCCAGACCTGACATCAGCACATGGATCTGCATCGCCAGCGCTTCGGAGGTTTGCTCCGCACGCAGCTCCAACTGCCGCTCGGCATAAGCCAGCTGCGACCGCTGATTGTCGAGTAGCAGCCACCAGTACGCCAACAGAACAAGCACCAGAATCGAGACTGCAATCCTGAGAAGACCCGAAGGGTGTGCCGCACCGGGTGCGTTCTCAACTCCACCGATTTTTCCCATCTACACATCCTGCCACGGAACAACTTGCAGTATAGGTGTTATTCGTATCCTGAAGCAGTGGGTGGCGATGTGCTAGCGCCGGCGACGGTGTTCGCTACGCGCCGGAGAAAACGACAACCGGAAAGTACAGGTGCGCTGGAATCTGTTCATACAGAGCCCTCCGGAGCAGGCGCTCCGGAGATGCCTGCCTATCACTGGGTGGTATCTGTTCCGGTCGCAGGCGCTGTGTTGTTCATCCCGGCACCATCCGCAGGTTGCCCCATATTGTTTTGCGGCTCAGCCGATGGCGGCATGGCATCTTCTTCATTGATACGATCATTGTCATCCGGACCGCAGCCAGCCAGCATCAACGCAAAGGCGGGAACCAACAGGTACGTCAGTCGCATAAAGGACTCCTTCTCATG
>DXBL01000147.1 GCA_019116555.1 Candidatus Pseudomonas excrementavium | reverse complement strand
GTACATGGTGAACCTCTCTACGGGCTTCATGACGCCCGGCGAATACACCATTGAGGTCAAGTGCAAGGACGGGTCGGTCAAAAGCATTTCCCGGGTGCAGAACAACGAGCCTTCCGAGCGGCTGATGGCGGCCTATCTCAAGCACCGCGATACGCTCAAGGCCAGCTATACCCCCGGCCAGGGCGAGAAGCTGCCCGCCGGGATGTCACTGGACAAGGTCGCCATCGACTGCGCCTCGTTCAAGGAACTGACCGGGGAGGATGCCTGGTACGTGTTCCGCATCTGCGAGGCGGCCAACAGCAAGGAATTCGATCCGCAGAACCTGTACTGGTGGGACAACATCTTCCTCGAGCGCTTCACCAACCCCGACGCCGGCAAGAACCGCAACCACCTGGTGATCGGTAATGCGCTGAAGCCGAACACGGCGTTCACCTATTTCACCGAGCTGACCGATGGCAACACCATGGGTGGCACCAACATCTGCATCTTCCAGCCGTACCAGACTTTTTACACCTGAGCGCTGTACGAACAGTCGGAAGCGGTTAGAATGCAGCGATGAACAATCATTCCAGAACCGCCAACAACAAGACACAGGCCTCGGTCAGAGCGGTCCGGCCGCGGATCAAGGACAAGCGCAGCGCCATTCTCCAGGCGGCACTCAAGGTGTTCGCCGAAGGGGGCGTCAATGGGGTGCCCATGCCGGTAGTGGCGCAGCAGGCCAATGTCGGCACAGGCACCATCTATCGCTACTTCGAGAGCAAGGAGCTGCTGGTCAACGAGCTGTTCCGCGAGCAGAAAGTGGCGATCAACCAGCGCCTGTATGGCGATCTCGATCTGCAGCGCCCGACCCGGGAGCTGTTCGATGAGGTCTGGCGCCGCATGGTGCTGTTCACCCGTGAAGCGCCGCATGCCTACCGCTTCATGGAGCTGCAGGACCACCGGCCCTATCTCGATGAGGCCAGCCGCCAACTGGAGCATGAGGCGCTGGCACCCATCCTGGCGCAATACCGGGCACTGCAGAAACGCGGCGTATTCCGCAGCGATCTGCGTGCCGAGGTATTGATGACGCTGGTATGGGGCGCCTTCGTCAATCTGATCAAGGCCGAGCGCGATGGCCATATCAGCCTGAGCGACGCCGACATCGATGCTGCCAGGGATGCCTGCTGGAGTCTGTGCACCGGTTGACCCGACTGTTCGTATGCACCACATCATAGGGATGAACGACATGCGAACCATGACTGCAACACTGGCCGCCCTTGGCCTGACCACCCTGCTCGCCGGCCCCAGCCTGGCTGCGGATGCAGAACAGCAATGGCTGGAGATGATCGCCAGCGGCCAGGCCTATTCGGCGGACACGCTGATGCCGCTGTTCAAACAGCTCGAACCGGTGGATACCGACTTCCTGGTCGGCACCTGGAAGGGCGGCAAGTTCGACGGTGGCGCCGAGCCGGACTCGATCAACTGGTACGGCAAGCGTTTCACTTCGACCACGGATGTCGAGCCGTTATTGGTCACCAATGCCGATGGTGAGGTGGCCACCTACGACCGGCTCGGCGCTGCGCAGATGCGCCAGGTGGTATTCGATGGCAAGGCATCGGCAGCGCTGATCTACGACAGCCAGCCGATCATGGATTACTTTCGCAAGGTCAACGAGGACGTGGTCATCGGCCTGGGCGACATCAAGGGCAAACCCACCGACTTCTTCTTCCACCTGACGCGGCAATAACCCGTACTTGCAATCGCCCGGTATTGGGATAGGGTTTCAGAACGGGCCGGTATCAGCACCGGCCCACCCTGCCCTGTAAGGAGATTGCCCGTGTCCAGCCTGGTTCCCGCTGTCGATCCCGACGGCCTGCTCGAATACTCCGTGGTGTTCACCGATCGCTCGCTCAATCATATGTCCGCGGCTTTCCAACAGGTGATGCGTGATATCTCGTCCACCTTGAAGGACGTCTACCGCGCCCAGGGCGTAGCGTTGGTGCCTGGCGGTGGCACCTATGGCATGGAGGCGGTAGCCCGGCAGTTCGCCCGGAACAAGCGCTGCATGGTGCTGCGCAACGGCTGGTTCAGTTACCGCTGGTCGCAGATCTTCAGCGCCACTGAATTACCCGCCGAGGAAATCGTGCTCAAGGCGCACCCGCTCCACAGCGGTGACCAAGCCCCCTTCACGCCGGCACCGATCGAGGAAGTGACCACAGCCATTCGTGAAAGCAAGCCCGACCTGGTGTTCGCGCCCCATGTGGAAACCGCCTCGGGCATCCTTCTGCCAGACGATTACCTGCAGGCCGTCGCGGCGGCGGTGCATGAGGTGGGCGGTCTGTTCGTGCTGGACTGCGTCGCCTCCGGCACCCTCTGGGTGGATATGCAGGCCTGCGGCGTGGATATATTGATCAGCGCGCCGCAAAAGGGCTGGAGCTCATCGCCCTCCTGCGCCCTGGTGCTATTCAGCGAGCGCGCCCTGGAGCGCATCGAGCAGACCACCAGCAACAGCTTTGCCGGTGACCTGAAGAAATGGCTGCAGATCATGCAGGCTTACGAGAATGGCGGCCACGCCTACCACGCCACCCTGCCAACCGATGCCCTGCAACGCTTTCGCGACACCATGCTGGAAACCCGTGATTACGGTTTCGCCAGAGTGAAACAGGAGCAGCTGGAACTGGGCCAGGCGGTGCGCACGCTGTTGTGGGAGAAGGGCTTTGTCAGCGTGGCAGCTGAGGGTTTCGAAGCGCCGGGCGTGGTGGTCTGCTACACCGCCGACGACCGGCTGCACAACGGCAGCGGCTTTATCAGCCACGGCCTGCAGACCGCCAGCGGCGTACCGCTGATGTGCGATGAACCCGCCAGCTTCAAGACCTTCCGCATTGGCCTGTTCGGCCTGGACAAGCTGCACAACCGCGAGCGTACGGTGGCTAACCTGCGGGCGGCGCTGGAAGCGCTTTAACCAAGCTGAATCGGTAAGAGACGGACCCGTGGGAGCGGCCTTGGCCGCGAAGCTTTTCTGCCAAGCCCATTCGCGGCCAAGGCCGCTCCCACTAGGACACAGGGTGTGAGCAGCTGGGTGTTACTTCTGCACCGCCATGATCTCTTCCATCTTCAACCCGGTCAGGCCATGGATGGTCCGCCACAGATAGAACAGGATCGCCATCATCATGATCATCGACGGAATGGCGATTACCGGGTAGCTGACCAGGGTCATGCGACCCAGTTCGGCATTGAACGCCTCGGTGCCGGCCGGGCTGACGACGATCCATTTGGCGACCATATAGTTCATGACCGAAGAAAAGAAGAAAGTCCCAGCCAGGAAGTAGGTCGCCTTGAGCAGTCGCTGTTCGAATATCTCGCGCAAGCCGCGTTCCTGCAGGCGTTCATCGACGCGCTGCACATTCAGCACCTTGTCGTTGTACAGCAGGGTGCGGATCAGCGGATAGCGGGTGCGGGTGGAAAACAGCACCGCCAGGCCAATCACCCCGGGCACGGCTGCTTCCTTGATGGCCAGCCATTTTGGGTCCAGCTCCAGCAGGCCAATGCCACCAGTAAGGAACACACTGATGACGCCCAGCACCGCAATGAAGTTGTACTTGCGGTAGCGGATCAGTTCGAACAGGCCCCAGCCCAGCGGAAATGCCAGCGCCAGGATCAGTGCCTGATGCGGACCGAAATGCTGCTCGCCGCTGAACTTCATCAGGATTACCGAGGGAATCACGATGCTGACCAGCAGGTCGACCATGGGGCGGGGTTTGTGTTGCGGGGTGTCGCGCAAAGCGTCGTTCATGGTATCGGATGGTTCTCGTCTTCGTTGCACACATCATACACGCAGCGGCCGGCGGCGCAGCGCACCGAGCCGACCAGCTGCAGGCCACCGTCAGACGGTGGCATTCATCGCCGTCCAGACCAGCAGGCCGGTATAGCCGCAGAAGACCGCCAGCAGACCGGCGCCCTCCAGCCGATTGATTCGTCCCGGACGGCCCCGCCAGCCGATGCACATCAACAGCAGCACCACGGTGAGGGTGGCCATCAGCGTCCAGTCTCGGGTCAAGGCTTCCGGCGGCACCTCCAGAGGATTGATCACCGTGGCGAGACCGACCACGCCAAGAGTGTTGAACAATCCCGAACCGATGATGTTACCCAGCGCCAGATCATGTTCATTCTTGCGAATGGCAGCCAGAGAGGATGCCAGCTCCGGTAACGAGGTTCCCACCGCAACGATGGTCAGGCCGATGATCATGTCGTTGATGCCCAGGTCTCTGGCGATAAACACCGCGCCCCAGACCAGCAGGCGTGAACTGACAATCAGCAATATCAGCCCCAGCACCAGCCACATGATCGCCTTGCCCAGGGACATGGTATCGGCCAGATATTGTTTGCGGATTTCATCGGAGGCCACGCCGTTACGGCTGCGCATGCCATCGCGAATCGACAGCACCAGCAATAGCGCGAAGACCACCAGCAGTACGACCCCATCGGTGCGACTGAGCTCACCGTCGTATACCTGCCAGCCGGCCAGCGCGGTGATGGCCAGCAGTATTGGCAGTTCACGCTTGACCACGCGACCGTGAGCGGTAATCGGACTGATCAGCGCAACCACACCGAGGATCAGCGCAATATTGGTGATATTCGAGCCCCAGGCATTACCCAGCGCAATCCCCGAGTTGCCCTGCAGCGATGACAGGGCGGACACCGACAGCTCCGGCGCAGAGGTACCGAAACCGATGATCAGCATACCGATCAGCAGTGGTGGCATCCCCCCGTGCACAGCGGCCGCGGAAGCGCCTTCAACGAAGCGATCAGCACTCCAGACCAGGACCACCAGACCGATGACAACGGCGACAGAGGCAAGCAGCATGCGTTTTTTGTTTCCCATCCAAAGAAAGCGCCAGTATGGGTTAAAGTTCTGGCCGTCGCCAGCCGACATAATCCGCATATCAACAATATTCTCCCAACGCCCGCCCACACCCGTGTTGTCCTTCGGGGCGTTGTCGTTCCTCTTTTTCGATGGGTTCTATTGATGACACTCAAGTCTTCCCTGCGCAGGCAGAGCCTGGCGCTGATCATCGGCAGTTTGCTGCTGATGCTCGCCGTAGCCCTTGTCAGCGTACTTTCGCTGGCCCAGGAGCTGCGCAACTACCGACTGCTGATGGAAGGCCCCCAGGCCACCGCCGGGCTGATCAACGAGACCAACCTGACCTTCAAGACCCAGGTCCAGGAATGGAAAAACGTGCTGCTGCGCGGTGGCAAGCAAGCCGATCTGGATCGCTACTGGCAGCAATTCCAGAACAGCGAAAAGCAGGTGCAGAACCTGCTGGGACAGATTGCTGAACTGGAGCTGCCAGCGGCTTTTCGTGACCGGGTGGTCTCCCTGCAAGAGGAACATCTGACGCTGGGCGCGGATTACCGTGACGGCCTGGAGCGCTTCCTGGCCGCAGGCCGCGA
>DXBL01000146.1 GCA_019116555.1 Candidatus Pseudomonas excrementavium | reverse complement strand
TCGAGCAGGTAGAAGCCGGCCAGTTGCTCCTTGGTTTCAGCGAAGGGGCCGTCGGTAATCAACGTCTCGCCGTTGCGCACGCGGACCGTGGTAGCGGTCATCACCGGTTGCAGGGGCTGACCGGTGATGTACTTGCCCTCAGCGGTCAGCCGTTCGACGCCGACAATGCATTGCTGATTGAGGTCGTGCCACTCCTGCTCGGTCATGGCTTCAATCAGACTCTCCTGGTAGTACACCAGTGCGACGTATTTCATCGGTAACCTCCTCAGTGTTTGCGTTTTGCGGGCATTGACCGGTGCCGTAACCGATCATCCATTGGGTGCCGAAGCGGTCGGTGGTCATGCCGAAGCGTTTGGCCCAGAAGGTCTCTTCGAAGGGCATGAGCGTCTGGCCGCCCTGCTGCAACTGCTCGAATACCTCGGCGGCGCGCTCAGGGGTGTCGAACTCCAGATGCACGCAGCTGCCCTGCATCGCCTGATGACAGTCGCCAGCCATATCGGCGCCCATCAGCCGCCGGCCGCGGATGTTCAGGGAGGCGTGGATGATCCGGTCGGCCAGCTCGGCCGGCACTTCCGTTGCGGCGGGTGTCTCGCCATAGGGAGTCATGGCTTCCAGCACACCGCCGGTGACCTGCTGGTAGAAGGTCATGGCTTCACGGCAGTTACCGGGGAATGACAGGTGGATGTTCATCTCCATCGGCAGCTTTACCTGCCGCTGATGCTCGTCCTTGAGCGCACCGAGTTCGAAATCGCTCAGCTCGAAATAGCGGCGCAGCTCCAGGGTGGCGTTGCCGTCGCTGTCTTCGAGTGGCCATTGCCTGGCCCAGTCGATGGCCTCTTCCAGGGAATCCACTTCCAATATCGAGTAGCCGGCCAACTGGTCCGAGGCGGGGGTGAACGGGCCGCGGTGGACGGTGGCTTCACCGTTGCGAAAGACGATGCGACAACCTTCGCTGGTGGGCCTGATGCCATTGCCGAACAGGAAGACGCCTGCCTGGATCATACGTTCGTTGTAGTCGTGCATCGCACGATAAACCTGGTCGGATGGCAGAGTGCCTTTTTCGGTGTCTTCATCCGCTTTGCGCATCAGCATGAACTTCATTTTGGCGCTCTCCTCTGGTGGATAGTTACCCGTGAGTCGTGCGGACGAGGATCAGATCGACACCAGCGTCGATTTTTCGATGAAATTTTTATAGCTGGTTGGCGAGTTGCTCGATGTGGGCGGGAGAAGCGGACATGACATTCATGGTGGGCAGCTCGGTTGTCGTTAACCATGGTATGGAACGCTGGCGGCGAATATTGAGCCTATATTGATCTGACACCCCTTTGCTACCGGAGCCATGATGCCCAAGCAGCCGTCCGCAGCCGAACAACGCGCCATACTTCAGCGGCTCGATAAATTCAGCCGTTTCACCGACAGCAGCATCGGCCTGCCTTTTACCCGATTCAAGATCGGCGTCGAGGCCATCATTGGCCTGGTGCCGGGTATCGGGGATCTGGCTGGGTTGGCGATGTCCGGCTATGTGTTGCTTGAAGCGCAGCGGGCGGGTGCGAGTAGCAAGGTAAAAAGGCAGATGCTGCGCAATATCGGCATCGATTTCGTTGGCGGTCTGATACCGGTGGTGGGGGATGCCTTCGATGCTGTCTACAAGGCCAATACGCGCAATACCCGGCTGCTGAGAAACTATCTGAACGAGCAGCTCGCCATAGAACTGCCCCCGCCGGCCTTTCCATGGAAGGTATTGATCGGTTTGTCTGTATTGTTTGCGGTGGTTATCGGGGGGGTGGTGATCTTGGTGTGAAAGTGGAAACAGGGCTCAGATGAAACTTTGCGCTTATCCGAGCCCGTTCAGTTCCGCGTTACTGCCTCACATATTGCGGTGACCGTGGTCCAGGCAGGATTCCATTCTGCATACCTGCCTCAGATACACGTGCTGCCCCCGTCCACCGGCAGGGCGATGCCGGTAGTAAATCCGGCGCTTTCCGAGCACAGGTACAGCACCGCGGCAGCGACCTCTTCAGCTCTGCCAACGCGACCAACCGGATGCAGTCTGGCGGCGGATTCGGCTTTGCGCGGCTCGATCTCGACGGCACGGCGGAACATGTCGGTGTCGATTACCGCGGGGCAGACCGCATTGATGCGGATGCCTTTTCTGGCGTATTCCACCGCGGCCGAACGAGTAAGCCCCAGCACGGCATGTTTGCTGGCGGCGTAGGCGCTCATCTTCGGCGCAGCGCCCAGCGCGGCGATGGAGCCGGTGTTGACGATGGCGCCGCCACCGTTCTTGAGCATCAGCGGAATCTCGAAGCGCATGCACTGCCAGACGCCCTTGACGTTGACGTCCATGATGCGATCGAACACGGTCTCATCGGCGTCGGCCAGCTTGTCCTGTTCGAACTCGACGCCCGCGTTGTTGAAGGCACAGTCCAGTCGCCCGTACTCGCGGTCAATCATCGCCATCAGGGCTTTGACCTGTGCGGCGTCGACCACGTTGCAGGGGTAGAATACCGCGTCACCGCCGTTCGCCCGTATGTGGGCGGCGACCGCCTCGCCATTGGCGGCGTCGATGTCCGCCAATACCATCCGCGCCCCTTGTACGGCGAATGCCTCTGCGGTTGCCTTGCCGATCCCGGCTGCAGCACCGGTGATCAATACGACTTTGCCCGAATACGCTGAACTCACGCTATCTGCTCCTGAGCGAGGCACGCAGCCCCATGCTGCGTTTGCCGTCGAGCTGAGAATATCAATGTGTCGCTCCGTTTGGGGCTGGATCAGATTTGCTGTTTACGCATCATGTTGTCCGCTGATGAGACAGCGGGCGTGTGGGGCATTGAGGCGCATCAGTCATCGATGCGCCAACAGTGAACCCTCGCGTCCCTCTGCTAATCTCAGGGCAATAGTGATCGTCGCGTTACCCGCTTTCAGAGCCGGTGGCGCGCCCTGCGGAAGAGTGATAAATGGCTATTGATCCACCGGATGACGAGCGCTCCGAATCCCCTCAACAACCTGCCCAGACCGCGAATACATCGCCACCAAAGCCCCCGCCGCCCCTGGAACGCAGCCGCTTCGGTG
>DXBL01000145.1 GCA_019116555.1 Candidatus Pseudomonas excrementavium | reverse complement strand
AGCGGCAGGCAGGGTAAACAGCTTTTCCGGCTGGCGCAGTGTACTCATCAGGGTATCGAGCTGATCGCGTTGCGCCTGATTGCGCGGCGCATGCTCGAAGCCAAGCAAGTCACCCGCCGGAGTGCTCAATTCCAGCAGCAGCTGCTGGCCCTCAATGACGATATCCAAAGTGCCGACGCCATGCTGGTGGGCGGCGGCATTGTGCGACCCATGCGCATGTTCGTGCGGCTCATGGGCATGCAGAGCGAGACTGACGACACCGGTCACAGCGAGAGCGAGGGGGGCGAGGCGCGGCATGCGAAGGTCCTTGTTCAGATAATTTGATGTTATCTTATAACAATGTCGCGCTGGATCAAGCCTGATATGGCATGACGCTTGCTCAGGCCCATCCATCGTTGCGTTTGCGCCCTGAACGCAGCATCGGCGGCAGTATCAGGCCCAGCAGCAGGCCGACGCCGGCTATGCCGCCGCCGTAGATCATATAGCGCATCAGCACCTGCTGCTGTTCCGCGCCCAGTTGTGCCTGAGCCTCCCGCAGTTGCGAGTGGGCGGTGGTCAGTTCGGCATCCAGCGCTGTGCGCGTGGCCTGCAGTTCGTCGATCAGTGTCTTGCGGGCGTCCAGGGTTTCCTGCATGCCTTGCACGCGAGCTTTCCAGGTGTCGTCGATGTCGGCCAGTTCGGCAGACAGCTGCGCCACCTGCTGCTCCAGTTGCGGCAGGCGCTCGGCATGACCGGGCACGTTCTGCAGGTCGCTGCTGGGAATCCACACGGTATTGCCATTGGCACTGCGTACCTGGCTGTAGTCGCCTTGGGTGGCCAGCAGTTGTACTTTCTGCCCGGAGTTCAGTGTGCCGACGATGCGGTAACCATCGGTCGGGCCGCTGCGCACATAGCTGCTCAGGTTGTCACTGACCCAGCGGGTGGTGTCTGCAGTCTCCTCGGCCTGTGCCGGCAGGGTCATGCCCAGCAGGCAGGCGCCGACCAGAGCGGTCCGCAATTGGGAAATACAGGGGATACGGCGGTATGGGGGCATGGGAAAGTCTTCATGTCATGAGGAATGAAACCTGACCGCTGACATGACCAGTGTTGGATCGGGCGCTGAATATGATCAGGCCTGCAGCCACGGCAGGTGCCAAATTAATCGACAGGAGACAGTAATCAGGCCGCAAAGTTCAAGCGCTGGGTGCCTGGTCAACGAAGCCTTGCCCAGGCAGCTGGAAGAGACGCGCCTGGCGTCTGCTTCCTCTGGTCTGTTCAATACAGCAGTTGATACAGCTTGCGCTGGTAACTGATGGTCAGCGGGTGATCATTGCCCAGCAGCTTGAAGGTCTGCAACAGGGTACGCTGCGCGGCGTTGTCGGCATAGCCGCGATCGCGCTGCATCAGTTGCAGCAGGCCTTCCAGCGCGGCCTGGTGCTGTTGCCCGGCGAGCTGCTGGATTGCCAACTGATAGCCTGCTTCGCTGTCGGCGGGATTGTCCGCCAGGCGCTGGGCCAGCAGGGTGGTGGCGGGAAACCCGGCGGCCTGGCGGGCGAAGCCGAGGGCGGCACGCAGTCCGGCGATGCCCTGCTTGTGCACCTCCTGGTCCTGCACCGAGGTCAGCACCGTCTCGGCGTCATCATGCTGGGCGCTGGCGATCAGGGCGCGGGCCAGCAGCAACAGCAGTGCGTCATCGCGCTGTTCGGCCAGGGCCGGTTGCAGCAGGGCGATGGCCTGCTCGGGCTGCCCGGCCTCCAGCAGGGCCTCGACTGCCGCTGCGGTATCGTCCGCTGCCTGCGGTTGCGCGACAGGCTCGGCGACATGCGGTTCGAGTATGCTGCGGATGGCGCTTTCCGGCTGGATGCCGGCGAAGCCGTCCACCGGTTGACCGTCCTTGAACAGCACCACGGTCGGCAGGCTGCGGATGCCGAAGCGCTCGGTCAGGGCGGCCTGTTCGTCGCAGTTGACCTTGGCCAGCAGCAGTTCGCCGGCATAGCTTTCGGTAATGCTCGCCAGCATCGGCATCAGTGCCTTGCACGGCGCGCACCATTCGGCCCAGAAGTCCACCAGCACCGGTTTGTGATGGGAGTTCTCGATGACGTATTGATCGAAGGTCTCGGTGCTGACGTCGAATATGTAGGGTGACTGGCTCATGCGGGGTCCTGGGTCGAAGAGGCTTGCAGTGATATCTGAGGGCGCTGCGCCGATTATCAAGCCGTGGCCTGGTACAGAGCGACCTGGCGGAACTCGACGGGCTCGCCCAGATCCGGCCAGGTTTGTCCGGCCAGCGTCGCCAGCTTGCGGTAGCCGGGGTGTTGCAGGTCGCGCACCCGCGAATCGGCGACCAGCACTTCCGCTGCGCGCTGGCGAAAGTGTTCGAGAAAGCCATGGTTGTCACGGTCGTACAGCACATCGGCGGCGAAGATCAGGTCGAGCTCGCCGGTGACGCTGAAATAGTCGTCGGCCAGCGTCAGTGGCAAGCCGTTGAGTTCGGCGTTCAATGCTCCGGCCAGGCGCGCTGGCTGGTCCAGATCGCAGGCGATGCTGAGCTGGGCGCCGGCCGCGCTGCAGGCCAGGGCGACGATGCCCGAGCCGCTGCCGAAATCCACTACCCGCTTGCCGCGTACGCGCTCGGGATCGTCCAGCACCCAGCGCGCCAGGGCCAGGCCGCTGCC
>DXBL01000144.1 GCA_019116555.1 Candidatus Pseudomonas excrementavium | reverse complement strand
AATGCAGGGTTCGGGCGACAGACCATCCGCCGCCCTGACCTGCGGAAAAAACACTGCCTATTCGGCCGTTGCGCTATACCAGCCGACCAGCACCAGATAACGGTCCACCCGCCGGATCAGTGCAGTCTTGTCTTCGACCTGCTGGGTAGCCGGGTTGCGCCAGCGGTAATCGAACTCGCCGGTATCACGCCCCTGCATCCGCTCGATGATCGGCGCGCCCAGCGGCTGTCCGGCATGGTCCTCGACATTGTCGAAGCGGCTGCCGACCAGTCCGCGATTGTAGCCATGGGCGACGAAGCGATGGGTGTCGCTGTCGATGATCACCGGATAGGTGTCATCCTGGTAGAACTGGCTATCCAGCCGGTTGATCTGTTCGATGGTCTGCTCGGGGTCATCGGCCAGCGCCGCCGCCACCCTTTCCAGCATGTTACGCGCCTCGGCGGGATCGGAACGGGGAATATAGTAACCGACCGCCAGAATGGCCTGATCGAATACCCGGTAGAAGGCCTTCTTGCGCTCCACCCTGCCCTGACGCCAATTGATCCAGCGGTACTCGCCTTCCAGGATATCCCCGCTCACCGGATGTTCGAGAATCGCCTGGAAACCGGTGCGTAGCTGATCATCAAGCAGCGGTGAGATATCCCGGCCAATCAGCTGGCGCGAGGGGCCGCCGCTGGCCAACATGATGCCGTCACGGTCCACCACGAACACATACAGGTCATCCTCGGTGAACTGTCCCAGGCGGCTGAAGGCAGCGAAAGCGCGCTCACCTTCCTGCTGGTAGTGGGTCGCAGCCCGTTCGAGCAACGCCCGGGCCCGCTGCTCGTCATCCTGCTCCGCCGCCAGCAACAGGCCAGGCAGCGATAGGCAAGCCAGCAGACTGGCCACCAGACCTTTTATCCACAATCTCATCAGCGCCTCCGTTTCGGTGCCTTTGGGTCAGCCCCACGGTAGGCCAGCCGGTCCCAGTTCACATCGTCCGTTCGGACGGGCACAAAACGCAAAAGCCGCCCGAAAGGCGGCTTTTGCATAACCAACAGCGCTTATTTGTTATCAACCACAATAAACTCGCGGAACTCCTGCATTTGCGCCGGCACCTCAGCCTCATCGACATAGAACTGGGCGTACCACTCGCGCAGTTGGTAGATGGGGCCATCCCCTTCGGCCAGCACCGGGTTGTCCACCGGCCGCTTGGTGCTCCAGATATCCACATCCTGGTAGAAGGAGGTGCGGTTCTGCTGCACATAATCCAGCGCCAGCTGCTTGTTCTGCTCTTCAGTCCAGCCGGGGACCTTCTTCACCAGCACCCCGAAACGCAGCTCGAACTGGTTCGGGCCGATCGGTACGTGGCAGTTGAGCAGAATGGATTCCACGACCAGGCCGTCGTACTCCGCACGCATGCGAGTGAAGTGGGTAGCCGGGCCGTAGTAGGCCGAGTCCGCCACCAGATCACCGCCCAGACGCTCGGAGTCCCCATGGAACTCCTGGGTGCCGATATGCCCTTTGAAAGTATTGCGGAAGTACTTGGTCGGTGCACCATGCACCGGGCCGAAATGCTGGGCGTCGACCAGGTTATCCACCAACTCACGGGGGTGGGTGTCGATGATCATCAGGTCCAGGTGCCAGTCGTCGTCCCACTCGTCGCTGTCGATCTCCGGCAGGTAGGGAATCTCGACGCCTTCGGCCGGTGGCAGGCCTTCCGGGTTGTGCCAGACGAACAGCAGGCGGTTGACTTCACAGGTCAGCCACTTGCGGGTCTTGGCCTTGGGCGGAATGCGCTTGCAGTAGGGAATTTCGGCACAGCGGCCGCTGGCGTCGAACTGCCAATGATGGAACGGACAAACTACCTTGCCGTCGACCAGTTCACCCTGGGACAGGTCCGCGCCCATATGTGGGCAATAGGCGTCCAGCACGGCGATTTCATCATTCTTGCCGACGAAGGCCAGCAGCCGGGTGCCGAAGATATTCAGGGTGTGCAACTTGCCATCGCGATAGGTCTTGGCCTCGCCAAGACAGTGCCAGCCGCGGGCATAGCGGTACTCCGCCGTTTCCGCCACCGGTTTGACTTCGATCATCTGATTCATGATTCTGATCCTCACTGAGCGTTGTTATAGTTTTCTGCACGGCTCGGTCCAGCCACTATGTCTGCGCCCTTAACAATGCGGCGGCATGAACCTGTCGGAAAACCACATCCGATATAGGGGATCTTCGCGCTATGCTGGCCCCCCTACATCCCTCACTTGGACTAGGGGTCTGATGATGAGCGTCAGTCACAGAGACTCTCGGTCAATGCAGTCAGTGTCTGCTCGAACATCGCCCGCAAAGACTGTTCGGTCATGCTGGCCATATGCGGGGCCAGTACAACATTGCTTAGCGATAGCAGCGCCTCGGGCACCTGTGGCTCATCCCAGAACACATCCAACCCAGCCGCAGCAAGGACACGTTGCTGCAGGGCTTCAACAAGCGCCTGCTCGTCGATCACGGCCCCCCGGGCAACGTTGACCAAGACGCCTTTGGGCCCCAGCGCAACTAGCACCTCGGCATCGATCAACGCACGGGTCGATTCTCCTCCAGAGACGCAAACCACCAGGAAATCCACGTCTTGCGCCAGCGTCGCTACCCTGTCGTACCATTGGTAAGGCACGTCCTCTTTACGGGTACGGCCCGTATAAGCGATCTGCATACCGAAGGCCTTGGCACGCTCGGCCACAGCCCGTCCAATGCGTCCCAGGCCAACGATACCCAGCCGTTGGCCAGACACCCGGAGCGTGAGCGGATGCTGCCCGAGACTCCACTGGCCGCGGCGAACAAACTGATCCGCATGTACCACCTGACGCGCGGATGCCAACAATAAGGCCCATGCAAAATCCGCTATATCTTCCGTGGAAACAGAGGGGGTGTTGCACACTCGGATATCCCTCCTGGCCGCAGATCGAGTATCGATACCATCCAGGCCAACTCCAATCACGGCGATGATTTCCAGCGCTGGCAAACAACTGATCAGGTCATCCGTCACTACAGACTTGGCACTTGCCACCACACCACGCACGCGGCGAGCCACCCCCTCCAGTTCAGCAGCAGTAAGCAAGGCAAGATCATGACATTCGAACAGTTGGCTGAGCCCGTCATGCCAGCTAGGCGGCAGGGGCGTAACCAGCAACAAATCAGGCTTTCCCATCACCTGTGCTCCCAAGCAATCCGTCTCAGCATGTCCACCACCTTCACTCCAGAACGCTGGGATCACGGCGGATTTCTTCGCGCGCCATGGCTTCCCACAAGAAGGGGAAGCCATTGGAGTCGGTACGGCGACCAATGTCCGCTGCGACTGATGCGGGCAGCGGGCTACCATCCCCCAGTGTTTCTACACGCCATGCCAGGCGGGCACGCCATTCCAGCGTAACGGCACGCAGATGCGCCTGGCGTATGCCATTGGCCACCAGCAATACACCGTGATTGGCCAACAACGCCCATTTATGCGACCCCAATGCATTTGCTGCAGCACGACCCGCCGCCCCATCTTCGACGGTACCCCGGTATTCGTCGTAGAACACCGGATCACTATCCACCATGGCGGAGGTCTGGTCATACACTGGTGGAATACGGCCGGCTGCGGACCAGACAGAACTCCATTCAGGGTGATTATGAATCACCACATTGACATCATGTCGCGCGGCATGGATATCCATATGCAGGTTGATGGCTGGCGTGATATTCCAGTCTCCCTCAATCACCCGCCCCCCAGAATCGAGACGCAAGATATCCGAGGCCGTCAATTCACCCCAAGTCAGCTCCCAGGGATTCGCCAGGTAGGAGCCATCGAGCTGTCGACAGGTAATATGCCCGGCAATATGATCGTTATAGCCTTCGCGATACAGAACCCGACAGAAAAGTGCCACGCTCTGCCGGGGGGTCAAGTCTGGCAGTAGTTGATAGCGCCCCTTCATGGGTGCGTATTTCTTCAAAAGCTCAGTATTGATATCAGTATTCATCATGCGCCCCAGTTACCAGAATTGATTGAGTTTGGTTTTTCACTTTGTCGTTGAAACACTGAAACCCTGTGCATGCGGCGCTGGTGTGGCTTATAGTCCAGAATGGCGTTATGAATGACGCTACGGTTGTCCCAGATCACCATATCCCCCACACTCCAACGGTGACGGAACAGGAAGTTGACATGCTGGCAGTGACTGAACAGGAAGTTCAGAATGGCATTGCTTTCGCTCACCGGCAGACCGTCAATATGCGTGGTATAGGTCGGGCTGATATACAGCGCTTTCCGACCGGTTATGGGATGTACCTTGACCAGCGGATGAAGATGTCGCTGCTCCTTTTGTATGACTTGCACATAACGCTCATGGGTAACCACATTGTGGCGCAATGCATCCGTCATAGGGCCATTCATGTCATGCCATGCCTGCAGGCCTTCGAGATATTGCTTCATTTTTTCGGAAAGAGCATCGTAAGCAGAGGTCATGCTGATCCAACAGGTATCACCACCAACAGGAGGAAGAACCTGTGCATGAGTCATTGTCACAATGGGAGGACTCGGTAAAAAGCTCTCATCGTGATGCCACATATCCGCTCGATCACCCAACTTAGAGTCAATGATGGTAATTTGCTCAAAACCCTTCCCCAGGTTTGGGTAATAGGTATGTACTTCTGCTTCGCCAAAATGTTTTGCAATATCCAGATGATCTTCCGGTGAGAGATCGGGAGCATGAAGCACAATGGCTTCATGCTGGACTAACCCGGCCTCAAGCTCTTTCAGAATATCCTTCTTGGATGAGGCGGCCAATTTGAAATCCCGGACCTCCGCTCCAATACGAGGTCCTAACGGTTTTACCTTAAGCAATGACGACATAGTCATCCCCTTATATTCAGGTAGTTGCGAATCTGCATAGTGTAAATTTCTCCTGCCTTTCGAATTCATGGTATACAGATCACAGGCTCAGATGAATTCGCATTCCCGAAAACAAAAATCAAACGCAAGCGATTGTTTTTATTGGTATTTACCAAACCCAAGACAAAAGATGAACAAGCACTCGGATTAAAGCCATGACCGAAAAGTCTTCTCCTTCAGATACCTGGCCACCAGCCCATATACTGCCTACTCTGCGAAAAAAACCCTCCCAGTCGCGCTCTCGCGCTGCGGTAGATGCGGTCGCAGAAGCTTGCCAGCGTATACTTGAGGAGTCAGGTGAAGACGGTTTTACGGTAGCCCGTATCTCTGAAATATCCGGGGTTGCTGTAGGGTCGATTTATCAGTATTTCCCCAACAAGGACGCGATTATCGCCCTGCTGTATGAACGCATACTTGATGAAGAATCTCAGAAGTTACTACTGATGCGCGAGACATTAGTAGGTTTGTCGCTGGCTCACTCCTTACGCATAATCCTGGCCAATATCATTCGCGTAGAAGTACGGTTGTTCCATCTGTGTCAGGCATTTCACCTGCGCTACCATGAAGCCTTCCATCTAGGTATGTGGAGAGGCCCGTACAAAACAGCAAGCGAGTTCATCGATGCGACATGGCTGCCGCTGCTGAGAATGTATGAGCATGAAATCGATGTGCCTGATCCGGAATTGGCGGCATATCTTCTGGGAAAAGGCTTGCGCGGCCTGATCCGATCCGTTCTCGAAGACGTACCGGACAAGCTGGAGTCACAGGCATTCCTCAACAGCCTGGTAGCCATGGCGCTTGGCTGTCTACAGATATCAACCAAGAAAGACTGACAACAACAGGCTGTTTGACTCTTGCTCAACTGCCAAAGTGAATTTAGGTAGCTTCACCTACTCGACCGTACTCCAATCCGCAACGATGTCGTGCTCCAGAGCAAATGGCTGTGCATGCACCGTGCGCTTCTGGTGCAACCCCTGCAGGTCATTCACTGCCAGCCAGCAGATCACCGCAGCTGGTACTGGTGGCGGCGCAGAACCAGCACCCAGCGCTCTCACTCCATCTTCGCCAATAGTGGCTTTCAGTGCTTCGGTGGTAACCACTCCAGGGTTTACCGTATAGGCACGCAGCCCTTGCCTACCCAGTTCCGCCTTGAGCACGCCGGACAAGCGCGACACCGCCGCTTTGCCGGCGCCGTAGGCATAACCCCACCCGCCCCTGTCAGCCGCCACCGGCGGATTGCTCTCGCCCGCCCCCGAGGTGATATTGATTACCACCCCGGCGCCCCGCTCCAGCAGCGCGGGCAGCAGGCGCTGGGTCAGCAGTACCGGCGCCAGTATGTAGCCGCGGTACATGCGTTCCAGAGTGTCAGGGGTCAGTTGCAGGAAGGTGCTGTTCAGGTCACTGCCCTGGTACACCGCATTGTTGACCAGCACATCGATACGACCCGCCTCACGCAGCAACTGCTCGGCCGCGGCCTGCACCGAAGCAGCATCCAGCAGGTCCATGGGGATGCACCAGGCCAGGCGCCCGAGCGCCCTGATTTCGGCAGCTACCGAGGCCAGACTGCCCGGCAGCGGCTTGCCATCGGCACCGGTCAGGCCATGCTCGTGCTGCTCGCCCTCTACCAGCGTGCGTGCACTGATGGCCACATCGAAACCCGCCCGGGCGAAAGCCAGTGCGGTTTCCCGGCCGATGCCACGGCTGGCACCCGTGATCAGTACCACCTTGCTCATTTTCTGCTCCTGGATTGCCTGAGGCTATGCTGAGGAGCAGTATCGGAAGATGCAGCGTGGTGCTCATCGTCTGCGCAGACTAGGAGCCAGCAGCGCGTCTGTATCCCG
>DXBL01000143.1 GCA_019116555.1 Candidatus Pseudomonas excrementavium | reverse complement strand
CGATATTGCGCAGGCTGTAGAGAATGAAGGTGGTGCCGTGCAGCGCCAGGGCCACCGTCCAGTAACCCAATCCTTCCGTTTGCCCGCGCCGCCACAGAGCGGCGGTGCAGGTAGCCATGGTCAGGCTGACGACGATAACCATCAGGAACATCGTGGGGATATGCGCTTGCATGCTGGCCGGACTTCCTTGTACTACCGCGACGAATGGTGGCTAAATTACGGCACCTCCCCGGGCCAGCGTCTCGATTTTATCCACCCGTTCGGGTGATAGCCGACCAATAGAAGCAAGGCGGCCATGGCCGCCTCGGTAAAACCAGTTATGACTCAGTAACGCTCCAGCCAATGGGCATAAGGCGCCGGCAGGGTCCAGGAGGCCTTGTCGATCTTCAGCTCGCGGGCCGCATGGTAAGCCCAGTGCGGGTTGGCCAGATGTGCCTTGCCGACCATGACCAGATCCAGCTGGCCATCCTGTACCGCCTGCTCTGCAATATGCGGCTCACCGAAGCCCCAGGCCGAGGAGACCGGAATACCCGCTTCGCGACGCACCCGCTCGGCAATCGGGCCCATGAAGGCCGGGGCCCAGGGAATCCGTGCTTCAGGTGTGCTGAAGCCGATGCTGACACTCAGCATATCCAGACCGCCTTCCTTGAAGCGACGGGTCAGGTCGATGGACTCGTTCAGGGTCTGCTCGTCGTTGCCATCGAATTCCAGCACACCGAAACGCATGGTCAACGGCAGATGCGCCGGCCATACCTCGCGAACGGCAGCGAAGGTTTCCCGCAGGAAGCGACTGCGGTTCTCATAGTTGCCACCGTATTCATCGGTGCGCTGGTTGGAATGCGTGGAGAAGAAGCTCTGCGCCAGATAGCCATGGGCAAAGTGCAGTTCAAGCCACTCGAACCCTACCTCCAGCGCTCGCCGGGCAGCGGCGACGAAATCATCGCGCACCCGGGCGATGTCCTCCAGGGTCATTTCCTGCGGCTGCTTGCTCAAGTTGGCACCGAAGGCAATGGGGGAGGGCGCGATGGTCTGCCAGCCGCGCGGCGCGTCGTTGGCAATGTGATCATCCCCCTCCCAGGGATTGTTGGCGCTGGCCTTGCGCCCGGCATGGGCAATCTGGATGCCCGGCACGCCGCCGTGCTGCTTGATCGCCCGGACGGTGGGGATGAACGCCTGGGCCAATTCATCGTTCCAGATGCCGGCGCAATCAGGGGTGATGCGCCCTTCCGGCGCCACGGCAGTGGCTTCGACGATGACCAGACCGGCACCGCCACGGGCCATGCCGGCGTAGTTCTGCAGATGCCAGTCGTTCACCAGGCCATCGACGGCGCGGTACTGACACATGGGAGGCACGGCAATCCGGTTGCGCAGGGTGATGTCCTTGAGAGTGAAAGGCTGGAACAACGCAGACATGAAGAATCCTGGGATGATGGAAATGTTGTTCGATTTTATTCGAACAATGGATGAAAGACAAATCCCGACGTAGAATCTCTCCCATGCGCCCCTTCAAACACCCTTCTGCCAATGACTTCGTACTTGAGCGCGTACTCTACGCTCTCAGCGACCCGGTACGTCTGGAAGTCGTGCGGCGCCTGGCCCGGGTGGCCGAGGCCAGCTGCGGCGAACTGGACGGCGGCCGGCCCAAGTCGAGCATGTCACACCACTTCCGGGTATTGCGCGACGCAGGTCTGGTGTGCACCTACGGGGTTGGCACCAGCCATATGAACTCCTTGCGCCGGGAAGAGATGGACAGTCGCTTCCCCGGCCTGCTCAGCGCGATCCTGGGTAATACGAGCGCCTGAGGGAACCGGCCTCGACTCAGGTCTGAAAGCGGGTCACCAGCTCATTGAGCTCCACCGCCAGACGGGACAACTCGCGGCTGGCCGCGCTGGTCTGCTCGGCCCCGGCAGCCGTCTGGGTCGACAGGTCGCGGATATTCACCAGATTGCGATCAACCTCATTGGCCACTTGGGCCTGCTCTTCGGCAGCGCTGGCGATGACCAGGTTGCGCTCGTTGATCTGACTGACCGCAGCGGATACCAGCGCGAAGGCATCGCCGGCAAGTTGCGATTGCTGCTGGGTACTGCTGGCCATGGTATCGCTGATCTGCATGGCCGCCACGGTGCGCTCGCTGCCTTGCTGAATGTTACCGATCATCGCCTCGATTTCCGCTGTCGACTGCTGGGTACGGTGGGCCAGCGCGCGCACCTCATCGGCCACCACCGCAAATCCGCGCCCATGTTCACCCGCGCGAGCCGCCTCGATGGCTGCGTTGAGCGCCAGCAGGTTGGTCTGCTCGGCCACGGCGCGAATCACGTCCAAGACCCCGCTGATGTGCTGGGCATGGCTGGCCAGTGCTTCGACTTCCTTGGCGGTAACGTGAATATTATCCGACAGTTGCTGCATGGCGACCTGGGTCTGGGCGATCTGCTCACCGCCCTGATTGGCGCTGGTCGCGGTGCTCTGGGACTGCTCGGATGTCTGCACAGCATTGCCGGCCACTTCTTCCACTGCGGCGCTCATTTCGTTGACCGCGGTGGCGGCTTGCTGGATCTCATCGTTCTGCCGCTGCAGGCTGCGGGTCGCATCTTCGGTGACCGCATTCAGCTCCTCGGCGGCCGAAGCCAGTTGCGAGGATGAATTGGCGATCCCCTGGATGGTGTTGCGCAGCTTGCCTTGCATGTCCGCCAGCGCCGTCAGTAGCCGAGCCGCTTCGTCACGGCCGGTGACCTGAATCTGCTGGGTCAGGTTGCCGGTGGCTATCACTTCACTGACCTGCAGCGCCTGCCGGATCGGCACTATGATGCTGCGGGTCAGCAGCCAGGCCAGCAACAGGGTCAATGCCGTAGCAATCACGATGGCCAGGATGACCTGGCGGATGGTGGATTGATAACTGTGTTCGGCTTGCACCGCAGCCGCATCGGCGCCGGCGACGATCAGCTCTTCCAGTTGTATCAGCTGGGCGGTGGCGGCATCGGCGATGGGGTTGAGCTGCTGATCGAGGATCTGCAGCGCCCGTTCGCGATTGCCGCTATCCAGCTCGGCGGCCATCTCAGCCGCCACGGCCATATAGTTCAGCCGCTGCTGGTGATAATCAGCGAAGATGCGCTGCGGATGGGGTGAGCTGATGGTCTGTTCAAGAGCGGTCTCCGCTTGCAGCAGATTCTGCTCCAGTACATCCATGCGCTGGCGCTGCTGCTGGATATCCTGCGCATCGGCGGACAGCAACGAGCGCAGGGCGTATATCCGATAGCGCATGAAGTTCTGGTTCAGGCTGTTGAGCTGCTGCAGATTGGGCAGCCAGCGCTCTGCTATATCGACCGTCTGATCATGGATGGTACTGGTTTCCCTGAGCGACATGGCACCCAGCAGCAGCACAACGACCGCCATCGCGATAAAACCGGCGGTCAGACGGGCGGCGATGGAGAAACTACGCAGGTTCAGCATTGCATTCTCTTCCTGTCAGCGATGGTTTATCCGGCCTTCAGGCTTCGCCTTCAGCGAAACTGCTCGGAGATACCTTCCTATCGCCCGGTCAAGCGAAAGCTTGAACCGGACGCAGGCTGGCGCGACAGGCGGGCAGGAACAATCAGAGACCTTCCAGACACTCGGCCAACTCGGTACCCAGGGATTCGAGCAACTGTTCATAGCTCCCCGTACCCGGCAGGATGGTGATGCCCAGCGGGTCCAGCTCAGCCTCGCGTACCGGCATACCGGCGCTCAGGGTGGCAAGGCGCTCGGCGGGAAACTGCGGTTCACGGAAGACGCAGCTGGGGCCGGCCGCGGTCAGCTGCTGGCGCAGCTCGTGCAGATGCCGGGCGCCGGGTTGCAGCTCCATCGACAGGGTGAAGACACCGAGGGGCTGCAGCCCGACACTGTCTTCCAGATAGCCGTAGGCATCATGGAAAACGAAATAGGGCTTGCCGGCCAGGGGCTGCAGGCGCTGCTGCAGGCGCGCCTGCAACTGATCGAGCCGCTGGCTGAAGGCAACCGCGTTACTGTGCAGCCGCTCGCCATGCTCGGGATACAATTGCGCCAGATCGGCGGCCATCCATTGGGCAATCAGCTGAGCATTCGCTGCGGACAGCCAGATATGCGGGTCCAGGCTGCCCGGCGCGTGTTCGTGATCGCCATGTTCATGCGTGCCGTGGTCATGATCATGGTCGTTGCCGGATTGCTGCGTCGCACCGAAGGGGCGCAGCGTCAGGCCGGGAACCTGATCCAGACGGCGGGCGGCAGGCTGGTTGTTGAGCAGGTGCTGCAGAAAGCGCTCCAGCTCCGGGCCCACCCAGTACAGGCGGTCGGCAGCGGCGATTTGCCGCCGGTCGGATGGGCGCAGGGCATAGTTATGCGGCGAGGCCGTCGGCGGCAGCAGCACCTCGGGTTCGGCAACCCCGTCCAGCACGGCAGCGGCTATCAACTGCAGCGGCTTGACGCTGGTCAGCACGCTGGGCGTGGCCGCCGCTGCGGAGAAAGACAGGCTCAGCCCGCAGGCCAGGGCAAGCAGGAAACGCAGGATCATTGGAAGATACCTCGGGTGGAAAATTGTTATATAATAACAGTCATCATCAAATTCGCTATAGGGTCCGCATGAACAAATCCGTTTTGCCGGAAGATCCCCACTGCCCCCATGACCACAGCCAGTGCGTCAGCGATGCGCTGACCGCTGCCGAGCAGGTGTGCGAGCGGGCCGGGGCGCGGCTGACCACGCTGCGCAAGCGCGTACTGGAACTGGTCTGGCAAAGTCATCGACCGCTGGGTGCCTATGACCTGCTGGAAACCCTGGCCCGCGAGGACGACCGTCGGCCAGCGCCGCCCACCGTCTACCGCGCCCTGGATTTTCTGCAGGAACAGGGGTTGGTGCACCGTATCGCCTCGCTGAATGCCTTTATCGGCTGCGCCAGTCCGGAACATACCCACCAGGGCCATTTCCTGATCTGCCGCAACTGTCGGGTGGCCATCGAGCTGGATCAGTCGCTGATTCACCCGGCCATTGCCGAGGTTGCCCGACAGATGGACTTCGCCGTGGAAGCGGAGACGGTGGAGATCGCCGGCCTGTGCAGCCATTGCCGGGAGGCGGCATGAGCGAGACGCTGCTCAGTCTCGACCGCATCGGCCTGCGCCGGCATGGCAATGCCATTCTCGAGGACATTTCCCTGCAGGTGCGGCGCGGTGAGATCGTCACACTGATCGGCCCCAACGGGGCCGGCAAGACCAGCCTGGTGCGGATCGTGCTCGGCCTGCTCAAGGCCGACAGCGGCGAGCTCCAGCGTCAGCCACGGCTGCGTATCGGCTATATGCCGCAGAAGCTGCAGATCGATGCCACCCTGCCGCTGACGGTGCTGCGCTTTCTGTTGCTGGCGCCCGGCGTCAAGCGCGCCGCCGCGTTGACCGCGTTGGAAGAAGTCGGTGCAGCTCACCTGGCGCAACGTCCACTGCAACAGGTATCCGGCGGTGAGCAGCAACGCATTCTGCTGGCCCGTGCGCTGCTGCGTCAGCCCGACCTGCTGGTGCTCGATGAGCCAGTACAGGGTGTGGATGTGAATGGCCAGATCGAGCTGTACCAGTTGATCACCCGACTGCGCGATCGCTACGGCTGCGGCGTGTTGATGGTCTCCCACGACCTGCACCTGGTGATGGCCACCACCAATACCGTGGTGTGCCTCAACCGCCATGTCTGCTGTTCCGGCCGGCCGGAACAGGTCAGTACCGACCCGGCCTTCGTCGCCCTGTTCGGTGAACAGGCCAGCGCCCTGGCCGTCTACAACCACCATCATGACCACAGCCACGACATGCATGGCGAAGTCATCGACGCTCCCCATCACCACCCGGACGGATCTGCCTGCAAACATGCCTGACTTTCTTCTCTATGCGTTACTGGCGGGGCTCGGGCTGGCGTTGGTGGCAGGACCGCTGGGGTCCTTCGTGGTATGGCGGCGCATGGCCTATTTCGGCGATACCCTGGCCCACTCGGCGCTGCTCGGCGTGGCCCTGGGCATGCTGCTGCAGCTCAATCTGACCCTGGCAGTGACCGCCGGCTGTGTACTGCTGGCATTGTTGCT
>DXBL01000015.1 GCA_019116555.1 Candidatus Pseudomonas excrementavium | reverse complement strand
GGTAAAATGCCGGGTTTTGATATCCGGGTTCCCGCCATGTCCAGTCTGAGTGTCAACCAGAACAAGCTGCAGAAGCGCCTGCGGCGCCTGACTGCCGAAGCAGTCACCGATTACAACATGATCGAGGATGGCGACAAGATCATGGTGTGCCTGTCGGGCGGCAAGGACAGTTACACGCTGCTGGACATGTTGCTGCACCTGCAGAAGGTAGCGCCAATCCAGTTCGAGATCGTCGCGGTGAACCTGGACCAGAAGCAGCCCGGATTCCCCGAAGAGGTCTTGCCGGCCTATCTGGACGAGCTGTGCATTCCCTACCATATTCTCGAGCGCGACACTTATTCGGTGGTCAAGGAAAAGGTGCCGGAGGGCAAGACCACTTGCTCGCTGTGTTCGCGCCTGCGCCGGGGCAACCTCTATACCTTTGCCGATGAGATCGGGGCGACCAAGATGGCGCTCGGGCATCATCGCGACGATATCGTCGAGACCTTCTTCCTCAATATGTTCTATGGCGGCAACCTCAAGGCCATGCCGCCGAAGCTGCGTTCGGATGATGGCCGCAATGTGGTGATCCGCCCGCTGGCCTATTGCAGCGAGAAGGACATCGAGGTGTATGCCCAGTTGCGCGAGTTTCCGATTATCCCCTGCAACCTCTGTGGCTCCCAGGAAAACCTGCAGCGCCAGGTGGTCAAGGACATGCTGCAGAGCTGGGATCGGGAAACCCCCGGGCGGGTGGAAAACATCTTCCGCGCGCTGCGGCACGTGCAGCCCTCGCAACTGGCTGACGCCAGGTTGTTCGACTTCGCTAGCCTGAAGATCGATGCCAGTGCCGCGCCGCGTTTCGTCGATGTGATGAACCTCTGATCGGGATACCCCATGCGCGATTACCGCTGGCTTGAAGAATATTGCCTGAACCGCTTTGGCTCGCGCGCGGCGCTGAAGGCGCGGCTGCCGACACCGCGACCTGCCGAAGCGTTGCGTACGCTGGCCGATGACCGTTATCTGTCGATGATCGCCCTGCGGGTGTTTCGTGCTGGTCTCAAACACAGTGTGGTGGACGCGCGCTGGCCGGCCTTTGAAGAGGTGTTTTTCGGCTTCGATCCGCACAAGGTGGTGCTGATGAGCGCCGAGCATATCGAGCGCCTGATGCAGGACACGCGCATCATCCGCCATCTGGCCAAGCTGCGCAGCGTGCCGCGCAATGCGCAGATGGTGCTGGACCTGAGTCAGGAATTCGGCAGCATGGGCAACTTGATCGCCGACTGGCCGGGCGAGGATATCGTCGGGCTCTGGCGTTTGCTGGCCAAGCGTGGCAACCAGCTGGGTGGGTTGTCGGTGCCGCGCTTTCTGCGCATGGTCGGCAAGGATACCTTCGTCACCACCGATGATGTGTTGACCGCATTGAAAGGCATGGGTGTGCTGGATCAGGCCAAGGCCACCAGCCAGCGGGATCTGGCGCTGGTGCAAGATGCCTTCAACCAACTGGCTCATGACAGCGGTCGTCCCCTGGGGCACCTGTCCGCCATGCTGGCTTTCACAGTGAATCATTGAGTTACAAGCGAAGTCTGATCCTGCATCTCTGAACTTGACCTCAAGTCCTTGTCAGTGCAAGGTTATCCGGTGTTCGGGGCGAGGTCGGGTCATGCGCGCTATTCATCTGCTGCTGGTATTGTCATTGGCTGTCCTGGCCGGGTGCGCCAGTGCGCCGCAAACGCCAGTCCCCGCCGCGGTGGTGCCGAGCGCACCGCCCTCCGTGCCGGATGCCGTCAGCCACGATCAACTGCTGTTCCATGCCTTCAGTCTGGTGGGCACCCCTTATCGCTACGGCGGCAGTTCGCCGGAGTCCGGTTTCGACTGCAGTGGCCTGATCAATTATGTATTCCGTGAGTCGGTGGGCGTGACCCTGCCGCGTACTACCGCCGGGCTGAGCGCCTTGCCCGGTAACACCTCGGTCACATCCTTGCGACCGGGTGACCTGGTCCTGTTCTCCACCCAGGGCAAGCGGGTCGACCATGCCGGTATCTATGTCGGGGACGGACGTTTCCTGCATGCGCCCAGCAGCGGCGGCCGGGTGCGCGTGGACGACCTGGATGCCCGCTACTGGCAGCGCGCCTATGCCAGCGCCCGACGGGTGCTGGACTGAGGTTGGACGGCCGGTTCGCCCTGGGCTCATCAGTTACAGCGGCTGTATCCGCTCGATAAGCCGGTCCTTTTCCACCAGTTCGAGAAACTCGTCGCCCAGGCGCTGGCTGTCGGCCATTGCCTGGCGCCAGTAGTTCTCGCGTCCGGCGTCATCACCTGCAAAGCGCCGGTAATCCCGGCGGTCCGGCAGTTTGCCGTAGGGCAGGCGCGCCAGGTAGGTGGGCGAAGGGGCCACCAGCAATACGTCGCCGATCTGCTCACTATTGGCCCGCCGCCAGGGCAGGGCCTTGTCGAACCAGCCCGGCACCACTCGATCCAGAAAGTGCGGATACAGCACTACGCCGGGCGCGCGCCAGGGCAGGTCCAGGTGATAGTCCAGCAGCCCGCCATCACGGTAGACGCCCTGGCTGGCGCCGGGGATGTCGCGCACAGCCTCCATGACCATGGGAATCGAGCCGGAGGCGAGCAGGGCGGGGCGCAGGTTATCGCAGCTGAGCGCAACGTAACTGGTAACGAAGTCCTGCAGCTCGGCCAGCGGTGGGTGCAGACGCTGGTCATGCAGGATGACCCGCTCGAACCAGCGCCGCAGATGGCGGCGGCCAAGCAGGTTGGCACCGATGACCCCGCCCAGGCCCAATCCCAGGCGTGACGGGTGGTCATCCTGCAACAATCGCAGGCTTTTCACGGCGACGATATTCAGATGGTAATGGGGATTGTCGAGAATGCTCTGGTCCTGGCTATCCAGCAGCTGATCCAGCATATGCGCGCACCGGCGGCTGATCTCGGCCACGCTGATGCCCTTGGGGAAGCGCTGGGCGGTATACAGCTCACCCAGACGGCGCAGACCGGCGACCGGGTCCGGCAGACAGACGCTGGCAAACCGCCAACTGCCGATGGATGCGCCAATCAAACTGCGTGGTTGCGGTTCCCGGGGCAGCCAGTCACCGAAGATGGCCATGTCCAGGCCCTGGATGCCGAGTGCCTTGGGCCCGCCTGCAGCGCCGGGGATCAGATGCACGTCGGCTGGCTGCAAGCCATTGTTACGGATATGCTGCAACGCTCGTTCGCCGGCCCGCAGCGTGAGAGCGGGTGCGGAAATATGGATGGCGGTCATGCGAATCCCTGCATCGGCCGAGAAGGACTCAGCCATTTTTAAGGTTCAATTCAGTTTGTCGGTCTACTATTCAATTGTGTTCAAACAACGGAGCGACATGATATGAAAAAACTTATTGCACTGTCTTGCGCAGCTTTTCTGGGTCTGGGTTCGGCTGCGGTATTCGCCGATGATGATGTGAGTTCCGCCGAAGCGGCGAAACTGGTCGAAGAAGGCAAGATCAAAGCGCTGGACAGCCTGGAAGAAAAGGCCCTGTCCGTCAAGGGTGGTCAGATTACCGATCGTGACCTGGAGCATGAATATGGACGTTACATCTACAAGCTGGATATCCGCGCCGATGACGGCACCGACTGGGACATCGATATCGATGCCAGCACCGGTGAAGTTCTCAAAACCGAACAAGATGACTGATCGATATTCGGTACTGAAGCCGGCCGCCTTGTGCGGCTGGCTGTGTTTTGGGCTGTTGTTCGGATGGATGGCGCCGGCCGCGGCCGATGATGTCGACCACGACGAGGCGCTGGAGCTGGCCGAGCGTGGGGTGATCCTGCCATTGCAGACACTGATTGCCGATGCCCTGGAGCGCTATCCGGGGCGTTTTCTCGAGGCTGAACTCGAGCATGACGATGGGCGCTATATCTACGAGATGGAGATAGTCACCCGGGACCGGCGGGTGCTGGATCTGGAGTACGACGCCGTGACCGGTGCGCTGCTCGACGTGGACGAGGATGATTGATGCGGTTGTTGCTGGCTGAGGACAATGTGGCGCTGGCCGATACGCTCTGTACCAGTCTGCGCCAGGCCGGGTATGCCATCGACTGGCGAACCGATGGACGGGATGTGCAGTTGCTCGGCGAACAGGAGCCTTATGACCTGTGCATTCTCGACCTGGGTTTGCCAGGGCGCGGCGGTCTCGAGGTGCTGCAGGCCTGGCGTGGGCAGGGCCTGAGTTTGCCGGTGCTGGTGCTCACCGCGCGGGGTAGCTGGACCGAGCGGGTGGAGGGGCTGCGCGCCGGTGCCGATGATTACCTGACCAAACCCTTCCACCCGGAGGAGCTGCTGCTGCGCATCCAGGGTCTGTTGCGGCGTAGCCATGGCCGTGAACCCCAGAACCAGCTGCATGCGGTCGGCCTGACGCTGGATGAAACCAGCCAGCAGGTATCCGGCCCCGGGTTGGAGGCTGTGCAACTGTCGGCCAGCGAATTTCGCTTGCTGCGCTGTTTCATGCTGCACGCCGGTCAATTGGTATCGAAGGCGAAGCTGGCCGAGCATCTGTATGACTATGAAGCCGAGCGGGACTCCAACGTGATCGAAGTGCTGATCAACCATCTGCGCCGCAAGCTGGGCAAGCAGACCATCGAGACCCGGCGCGGCCAGGGCTATGTGCTGGTGGGGCGACAGGCGTGAAATCCATCGGCCGCCAACTCGGCGGCGGCTTGCTGCTGGTCTTGCTGTTGACCGTGATGCTGGTTGGGCAGGGCAGTGTGTGGCTGTTCGACCGGGCGCTGCGCGAATACCTCAGTACTGACCTGCAGCGGGAAACCGATGCCCTGCTGGCGGCACTGACACCAGGCCCCAGCGGCCTGTATCTGGATCTGCAACGGGTCAGCCCTGATTACCAGCGACCCTTCGCGGGTCGCTACTTCGTATTGCAGACCACAGAGCGCTGGCGCTCCCGCTCGCTGTGGGACCAGCGGCTGCCGCTGGATGCGGAGGGGTTGCAGAACACGCTGGTCCCCGGGCCGGCAGGGCAGCAATTGCTGGTGCACTCGGGGCGCTTCAACAAACTCGGGGAGACGGTGACCATCAGCGTGGCGATGGATTATGAACCGCTGCTGGAGGCCTTCAATCGGGCCCGGTGGTGGATCTGGGGGCTTGGCGGTCTGGCAGTGATGATTGCCCTGCTGATTCAGCAGGGGCTGCTGCGCCGGGCCCTGTTGCCGCTGCACCGGGCCCGACGAGAATTGGCGGAGTGGCGCACCGGCCAGCGCGTGGTGCTCAGCGATGATGTGCCCCAGGAGCTGTTGCCATTGGTGCACGAAATCAACCATCTGGGGGCCCAGGTGGATCAGATCATCCAACGCTCGCGCAAGGGCGTCGGTGATCTCGGCCATGCGCTGAAGACCCCGCTGGCGGTCACCGAAAGTCTGGTGCGTCAGGCAGCGCTGCCAGCAGTCGACAAGCAAGCCATCACGGCGCAGCTGGAGGATATCCGCAGACAGCTGGAACGCGCCCTGCAACGCTCGCGGCTGGCGCCGGAAAGCCAGGCCGGTACCCGTTTTCATCCCGTTCAGGATCTGCCTTGGCTGATCGATTCGCTGCGGCAGGTCCATGGCGAGCGGGTGACTATCAGCTCGCCCGAACTGGTCGAGGCGGAATGGCCCTTCGAGCGCGAAGACATGCTGGAGCTGCTGGGTAACCTGCTGGATAACGCCTGCAAGTGGGCGCGCAGTCAGGTGCGTGTGGATTGGGAGTTGAGTGCCGAGGTGCTATTGCTGCGGGTAGCGGATGATGGTCCGGGGATCGATCCGATGGATCGGGAGCGGGTACTGCGCCGCGGCACCCGACTGGATGAAAATGTCACCGGTCATGGCCTGGGACTGGCAATCGTCGGGGATCTGGTTGAGGTATACGAGGGCGAAGTTGCGCTGGCAGAAAGCGCACTGGGCGGACTGGCGGTACAGGTGAGTCTGCCGGTGTTGCGCAGGTAGCGCGACGGTTTTAGTGGCGATCCGCCATTGGAGCCCAACGCTTCGCGGCCAAGGCTGCTCCTACACTGCTCCTCGGTAGGGAGCAGTTTTTATGTGGGAGCGGGCTTGCCCGCGAAAGGGCGGCTAGGCGAAGCCGCCCCTCAGAGCACCATTGCCGCAACCCAGCCGAAGGCGATCAGCGGCAGGTTGTAGTGCAGGAAGGTCGGCACCACGGTATCCCAGATATGATTGTGCTGACCGTCCATGTTCAGACCAGCGGTGGGCCCGAGAGTGGAGTCGGAGGCGGGCGAACCGGCGTCGCCGAGGGCGGCGGCAGTGCCGACCAGCGAGATGATAGCCAGCGGACTGAAACCCAGGTGCATGGCCAGCGGTACATAGATGGCCGCGATGATCGGAATGGTGGAGAAGGAAGAACCGATACCCAGCGTGATCAGCAGACCGACCAGCAACATCAGCAGGGCGGCCAGTGGCTTGTTGTCGCCGATGGCGGCAGCGGAACTGGTGACCATGGCCTCGATGTCACCGGTGGCCTGCATTACCGAGGCGAAGCCGTTGGCGGCGATCATGATGAAGCCGATCATGGCCATCATCTTCATGCCTTCGGTGAACAGGTCATCCGCTTCGCGCCAGCGCACCACACCTGAGATGGAGAACACCACGAACCCGGCCAGCGCGCCCATGATCATCGAGTCCAGCCACAGCTGGATGGCGAAGGCCGCGACTACCGCCACCAGGGCTACCAACAGGGTCTTGGGCGTATAGCCGACCTTTTCCGGTGCCGCCTGGGTATCACCCACTGCGGTGCTGGTATAGTCCCGGCGCTTGCGGTAACTGAAGAAGGCCACCACCAGACCGAACAGCATGCCCAGCGCCGGCAGCGCCATGGCATGCATGACATTGATGCCGGTTACATCCAGGCCGCCATCGCTGACGTTGGCCAGCAGGATGTCATTGAGAAAGATGCCGCCAAAACCCACCGGCAGGAACATGTAGGGGGTGATCAGACCGAAGGTCAGCACGCAGGCGACCAGGCGGCGGTCCAGCTTCAGCTTGTTCATGACGAGCAGCAGCGGTGGAATCAACAACGGAATGAAGGCGATGTGGATCGGCAGGATATTCTGCGAGGCCATGGCGACCGCCAACAGCATGAACAGCAGAATGACGCGCAGCTTGCCGGTGCCACCTTCGCGCTGCCCATCGATCATGCGCAGGGCGCGGTCCGCCAGGGCATG
>DXBL01000142.1 GCA_019116555.1 Candidatus Pseudomonas excrementavium | reverse complement strand
GGTGATGCAGGTGCTCGAACGCTGCCCCTACACCACCACATTGCGGCTTCGGCATGAGAAACGCCATGAATGGCTGACGCCCCCGAGCATGGAGGTGCGCCTGTACCACGATGCGCGCATGGCTGAAGTCACCGTCGTGCATGACCGCCGCCGTTTCAGGGGCGTCTACCCCTATCCCAATGAACAGATGCTGCAGCCGGACGAGAAATTCCAGCTCAATCAGTTTCTCGGTGAATGGCTGGGCTATTGCCAGCGACACGGGCAGAGTGCACAGCCGGTGATGATCAACCGCTGAGTTGCGTGCAGGGAACTCCGTGCCGCCGCCAGCAGATACGAGCTGGTGCTCGAATCTCCCAGGAGCTTACTCCAGTCATGCGCCCACCCTGGGATTGTCGAGTACCAGTTCGACAGCTCTCTCGGGTACGCGCGTAATCGTGGTCAGGTCAGAACGGCATCCAAAATGGGTTAAGTAAGTGCCATTCTGGTCTGACCAGTTTTTTTGTGGCCGAGTGCAAGTTTCTGCCACTGCCGCCGGTGCGCCACTGGATTGTCGGCCGGTCTGTTGCCATCATGGCGGGGGATCGCAGGGGAGCTACTGATGCCCTGCGAACAGAAGTCCACCGATCAGAGAACACACCCGATGTCGACACCCGCCACGACCACCTCCGCCGCTGCTGTCCAGGTGGTTCAGCTGACCGACAGCCATATCTTTGCCGCGCCGGATAAGCGCTTGCTGGGGCTGGATACCCTCGCTTCGTTGCATGCGGTAATCGACCAGATACTGGAAGAAGTGACGCCGATCGACCTGGTATTGGCCACCGGCGATATCACCCAGGACGGGGAGGAGCCGGCCTACCAGCGGTTCATCGATGCCATGACCCGGCTGCCCGCGCCGTGCCACTGGATCCCCGGTAACCACGATGATGCGGCGCGCATGGCCGAGCTGGGCGCTGCCCATGAGCTCAATCGGGCCTGGGTGGATATCGGCGCCTGGCGTATCGTGATGCTGGATTCGAGCGTGCCGGGATCGGTCGCCGGTCATCTCGACGAGGAGCAGCTGGCGCGGCTGGATGAAGCGTTGGCAACCGCCGGTGAGCGTTATCTGATGGTCTGCCTGCATCACCATCCGGTAGCGATCGGCAGCGCCTGGATGGAGCAGCTGGGGCTGGACAACAGCGATCAGTTGTTCGCCCGATTGGATGCCGATCCCCGCGTGCGGGTGGTGCTCTGGGGGCACATCCACCAGACCCTGGACCAGCAGCGAGGGCATATCCGCCTGCTGGCATCGCCTTCCACCTGTGTGCAGTTCGCTGTCGGCAGTGCTGACTTCGCCACCGGTGCGCAGCCCCCCGGTTATCGCTGGTTGCAATTGCATGGGGATGGCCGCGTCGAGACCGCGATATCGCGCCTGCCGGCCGGTTGCTTTGTGCCGGCCGACGGCGCATCCGGTTACTAGCGCCGGGCTGGGTGTTGCCAGCACTGGCGGCATGCTGCCGCCGCAGATAGGATACTATGCTGATTCGCCCGCAGCGGGAGGTTGTGCCCGCCAGAATGATCAAGGAAACCCAGACACCCTATGTCCCAATCGTCCTATAACGCCGATGATATTGAAGTTCTCAGCGGCCTGGATCCGGTGCGCCGTCGCCCGGGCATGTACACCGACACCACCCGTCCCAACCACCTGGCCCAGGAAGTCATCGACAACAGCGTCGACGAAGCGCTGGCCGGGCACGCCCGGACGGTCACCGTTATCCTGCACCAGGACAACGCGCTGGAGGTGATCGATGACGGTCGCGGCATGCCGGTGGACATTCACCCCGAGGAGGGGGTCTCCGGGGTCGAACTGATTCTCACGCGGCTGCACGCCGGCGGCAAATTCTCCGGCAAGAATTATCAGTTTTCCGGTGGTCTGCACGGGGTGGGCATCTCCGTGGTCAACGCTCTGTCGGTGCGATTGGAAGTGCGGGTGCGCCGCGAGGGTCAGGAATATGCCATCGCCTTCGAGCATGGCGACAAGGTCAGTGAGCTGGAAGTCGTCGGCACCGTGGGCAAGCGCAACACCGGCACCACGGTCAAGTTCTGGCCCGACGGCAAGTACTTCGATACGCCCAAGTTCAATATCAACCGCCTGCTGCATCTGCTCAAGGCCAAGGCAGTATTGTGCCCCGGCCTGCGTGTCGAATTCGATGATCGCCAGTCCGGCGAGAAAACCACCTGGTTTTATGAGGATGGCCTGCGGGATTATCTGGTGGATGCCTGTGCCCAATGGCCGAGCCTGCCAGAGGCACCCTTCACTGGGGCGCTGGCCTCCAGCAAGGAAGCGGTGGACTGGGCACTGTTCTGGCTGCCCGAAGGCGGCGAGTTGGTGCAGGAAAGTTACGTCAACCTGATCCCCACCGCCCAGGGCGGCACCCACGTCAATGGCCTGCGCTCCGGCCTGCTGGAGGCAATCCGCGAGTTCTGCGAGTTTCGCAGCCTGCTGCCCCGTGGCGTCAAGCTGGCGCCGGAGGATATCTGGGAACGGGTCAGCTATGTGCTGTCGGTGAAGATGGCCGAGCCGCAGTTTTCCGGGCAGACCAAGGAGCGCCTGTCCTCCCGCGAATCCGCCTCCTTCGTGTCGGGAGTAATCAAGGATGCCTTCAGCCTGTGGCTGAACCAGCATGCCGACATCGGCCAACAGATCGCCGAGATGGCCATCGATCATGCCAGCCGGCGGCTCAAGGCCAGCAAGAAGATCGAGCGCAAGCGCATCACCCAGGGACCGGCATTGCCGGGCAAACTGGCCGATTGCGCCGGGCAGGACAGCCGCCGTTCGGAGCTGTTCCTGGTCGAGGGTGATTCGGCCGGCGGCAGTGCCAAGCAGGCGCGGGACAAGGAATTCCAGGCGATCATGCCGCTGCGTGGCAAGATCCTGAATACCTGGGAAGTGGACTCCGGCCAGGTGCTGGCCTCCCAGGAAGTGCACAACATCGCCATTGCCATCGGCGTCGACCCGGGCTCGCCGGACCTGTCGCAGCTGCGCTACGGCAAGATCTGCATCCTCGCCGATGCCGATTCCGACGGCTTGCACATCGCCACACTGCTGTGCGCGTTGTTCGTCCGGCATTTCCGTCCGCTGGTGGAAGCCGGCCACGTGTTCGTCGCCATGCCGCCGCTGTACCGCATCGACATTGGCAAGGAAGTTTTCTACGCGCTGGATGACGCGGAGAAGAGTGGCATCATCGATCGCATCGAGGCCGAGGGCAAGCGGGGCAGGATTCAGGTCACCCGCTTCAAGGGGCTGGGTGAAATGAACCCGCTGCAGCTGCGCGAAACCACCATGGCGCCGGACACCCGTCGGCTGGTGCAGCTGACCATCGATGATTTTCAGGGTACTGAAGCGCTGATGGACATGCTGCTGGCGAAGAAGCGCGCCTCGGACCGCAAGCAGTGGCTGGAAAGCAAGGGCAATCTGGCCGAGGTGCTGGCTTGATGCCGGGTTGCTCGGCATGAGTCAGGCACCGCCGCCGGACCGCCGGCTCGGCACCATCATGCTGGTGCTGGCCTGGATCGTCGGGCTGGCGTTGGCCGCGCAGTGGTTTTCCGGCCTGGAAGAACGCCGCCGCAACCCCAATCAGGCGCCGGTGTCCCTGCATGTCGGCGAGGCGGTGGAAGTGCGTCTGGAGCGCAACCGTCACGGCCATTATCTGGCGGCTGGCCAGATCAATGGCCAGCCGGTGACCTTTCTGCTGGATACCGGCGCCACCTTCGTTGCGGTACCGGCGACCCTCGCCGAACGCCTGGGGCTGGCACGGGGCAATCCGATCATGGTCAATACCGCCAACGGCATGACCGAAAGCTGGAGCACCCGCATCGATACGCTGCAGCTGGGCGATATCCGCCTGCACAACGTCAGCGCCGGCATCGTGCCGGGAATCCTCGGCGAGGATGTATTACTGGGTATGAGCGCCCTGAAGCAGCTGGATTTCAGCCAACAGGGCGGTGAACTGATTCTGCGCCAACAAGCCAATAGAGAGTAAGTATGAGTGACAGTCTGGATCTGAGCCTGGAAGGCGTTGAGCGCCGCTCACTGTCGTCGTTTACCGAAGAAGCCTATCTGAACTACTCCATGTACGTGATCATGGACCGCGCGCTGCCACACATCGGCGACGGGCTCAAGCCGGTGCAGCGGCGTATCGTCTACGCCATGAGCGAGCTGGGCCTGTCGGCCCTGTCCAAGCACAAGAAATCGGCGCGCACCGTGGGTGACGTGCTCGGCAAGTATCACCCCCATGGCGACTTGGCCTGCTACGAAGCCATGGTGCTGATGGCGCAGCCGTTCTCCTACCGTTATCCGCTGGTGGACGGGCAGGGCAACTGGGGCGCCCCGGATGATCCGAAATCCTTCGCCGCCATGCGTTACACCGAGGCACGCCTGGCCCGTTACAGCGAGGTGTTGCTGACCGAGCTGGGCCAGGGCACCGTGGACTGGCAGCCGAACTTCGATGGCACCATGGAAGAGCCCATGGTGCTGCCGGCGCGCCTGCCCAACCTGCTGCTCAACGGCACCACCGGCATCGCCGTGGGCATGGCCACCGATATTCCGCCGCACAACCTGCGCGAAGTGGCAGCCGCCTGCGTGAAGTTGCTGGATGAGCCGGGCGCCGGTCTGGATGAGTTGATGGAGCATATCCAGGGGCCGGATTTTCCGACTGAGGCGGAGATCATCACCCCGCGCCGCGAGCTGCTGAATCTGTATGCCACCGGGCGCGGCTCGGTGCGTTGCCGCGCGGTCTGGTCCCGTGAGGACGGCGATATCGTCATCACCGCGTTGCCGCATCAGGTCTCGGGGGCGCGGGTCATGGAGCAGATCGCCGCGCAGATGCAGGCCAAGAAACTGCCGCTGGTAGCCGACCTGCGGGACGAGTCGGATCATGAAAACCCCACGCGCATGGTCATCGTGCCCCGTTCCAACCGGGTCGATGCCGAGGAGCTGATGCAACATCTGTTCGCCACCACCGACCTGGAGAACAGTTACCGCGTCAACATGAATGTGATCGGCACCGATGGCCGCCCGGCGGTCAAGGATCTGCGCGGTCTGATCAGCGAATGGCTGGGCTTCCGGATCACCACGGTACGGCGGCGGCTGCAGTTTCGCCTGGACAAGGTGCTGGCCCGCCTGCACCTGTTGGACGGCCTGCTGGTGGCCTTCCTCAATCTGGATGAGGTGATCGAAATCATCCGCAGCGAGGAGCACCCCAAGGCCGAGCTCATGGCCCGCTTCGAGCTGAGCGAACTGCAGGCCGACTACATTCTCGATACTCGCCTGCGGCAACTGGCGCGGCTGGAAGAGATGAAGATCCGCGGCGAGCAGGATGCGCTGGCCAAGGAACGCGATCAGCTGCAGAAGGTGCTCGGCAGCGAGAAACTGCTGCGCAAGACCGTACGCGGTGAGCTCATCGCCGACGCCGAAACCTACGGTGACGACCGCCGCTCACCCCTGGTCGAGCGGCAGGAAGCCCGTGCCCTGTCGGAGACCGATCTGGTTCCGGCTGAGGCGGTGACCGTGGTGCTGTCGGAGAAGGGCTGGGTACGGTGCGCCAAGGGCCATGAGGTCGATGGCGCGGCGCTGTCCTACAAGGCCGGCGACAGTTTCCTGGCCCAGGCCGGTGGGCGATCCAATCAGCAGGCGGTATTTCTCGATTCCACCGGGCGCAGCTATTCGCTGATGGCCCACAGTCTGCCGTCGGCCCGCGGGCAGGGCGAGCCGTTGACCGGCCGCCTGAGCCCGCCGCCGGGCGCCGAGTTTGTTGGTGTACTGGTGCCGGAGGATCAACAGCTGTATCTGCTGGCATCCGACGCCGGTTACGGTTTCGTGGTGCAGGGCGCGGATCTGCAGGCCAAGAACAAGAACGGCAAGGCGCTGCTGAGCTTGCCCGACGGTGGCAAGGTCATCGCGCCGGTGCCGGTCAGACAGCGCGACAGTGATCAGGTGATCGCCATCTCCAACGAGGGCCGGCTGCTGGTGTTCCCGCTGAAAGACTTGCCGCAGCTGTCCAAGGGCAAGGGTAACAAGATCCTGTCGATTCCCTCGGCCCGGGTGAAGAGTCGGGAGGAGTTCCTGCTGGCCTTGGCATTATTGCCCGAAGGGGCGAGCGCGGTGCTGACTGCTGGCAAGCGGACCCTGACGTTGAAACCGGCTGATCTGGAACATTACCGCGGTGAACGCGGCCGACGCGGCAACAAGTTGCCCCGTGGCTTTCAGAAGGTGGATGCGCTGCAGATTGAAGGGGGCGTGTAAGCACTACGCGCCGCTCTGGGGAGTGTCGAGCGCCAGCTCGACAGCTTTTCCATCCCACAACGCCGATGCCGCTGGCAGAAAAGTACGAACTGGTGGTCGAATTTCCCGGGTGTCAATGCCCCAGGGAATTGAGCCGCCGTTCCAACTGCTGCTGATAGGGCTCACGCAGGCGTTCCACGCAATAGATGCCCGCCGGGCTGGCGAGCCGGCGTACCACGGCCCGGTCGCGGACCAACTCGTCGCCGGCCAGTTCGGCATCCATCAACAACAGGTTGCGACTGTATTGCAGCCGATCGAGCATCTGCGCGCAATCGGGTACCTGTTCTGCCAGATCATCGGCGGCGATATCCGCGCAAGGGGTGTGGCACAGGGCGATCTGCAAATGCAGGGCGATGCCGGTGTCGGCGATCTGGATCTGCAGCTCATGGCCGAATACCCGCATCAGCTCGCCGCAGCACAAGGCATTGCCGAATTGATCGCCCGGCGCGGGATGGAAGAACACCAGGCTGGTGCCGTCCTGAAGGGTATGCAGCTGGCCGCCGCAGGCGAGGCTGGCCTGCTCCAGCTGTTCGCGGTAGCGCTCCAGCAATCCGAGCAGGCGCGGGCGGGGTAGCCGGTGCAGGGTATGCTGGTTGCCCAGGCGGATGGCCAGCACGGTACTGGCTGGCGCCACGGCAATCGGCGGTTCCGGCAGTTCATCGAGTTGCTCGTTGAGTTGCTCGGCGGCTGCGCTGTCGGCGCTGTCCGTCTCCGGAGCAGGCGGTGTATCGGAGGTAGCCGGGTCATCGATGATGGCTTCATCGACCTGGATGTTGGACTCGGGATCAGTATCTTGCTGGTAGTCAGCCAGAGGCTCCAGCTCATCGGTCGTGAAGCGGTCTGGATCCGCAGCCGGTTGCGGGTCGTCCAGCAACACTTCATCAAATACCTCGGGCTCGGGCTC